>JANODQ010000116.1:0-5637 GCA_031412775.1 Pirellulaceae bacterium
CAACAATTAACAGGATCGAAACAATAGCGATCTTCACGAGCCCAAACCCAAGCTTGGCTGCGTTTGGCATACTGAATAGCCGTCCGATTCCTTTTAGCGGATCAATGCGTGAAAGATCAAAGCCGATTTTATCAGGAAGCCAGAGAAATCCTGTTTGCGCCAGATTGACAACGATCGCAGTCAAAAAAACTCCACCCATCAGTGGTAGTAAGGCCGCGCCAGATCGTTGAAGCATACCAACCAACGTCACAAGCGGAGTGCGGTTATCGGTCTCCCAGTAGAGCGGCTGTTTCAGTTGGTCGACAATCAAATCCATCAACGTGCGGACCAATTGCGGACCGATGAAATCCAATGTCACAACGCTTACCAGAAGGATAACGGCGGAACCAAGATCTTGACTTCGCGCAACATTTCCTTCCTCCCTCGCCTTTTGGCGGCGATAAGGCGTTGCCTCATGTTTTTTATCGCCTGCTTGTTCGGACATGTTTGTCTTTCATTCACATGCTGTGGTTTGCTACTGCGTTGGAACGGTCTGTTCCGTTCGTGCGGTTATCCGGCTTCGAACGAGCCCTCTCGTTACTTTGTCTTTTTAAGATCGTATAGGAAAAAGATCTGCGGTACGTTCCAGCCAACCTGCCAACTCGCTTTGAAAGACCCAGCCAATACTTCCGATCGAAACAGTCAGCATCCACAACAAGACCGAAAGGTTAATACCGAAACCGATCGCCATGATGTTCATCTGAGGCATCGTTCGCCCAATCAACGCCGTAATCAAATTGGCCAACAGCAATGCGATCGCAACTGGGGCCGCCGCACGAATGCCTATCGAAAGACTATGGTGTAACAACTCATGAACATGCATCAGCCAATGCTCTTCCATGGCAACAGCTCCCGCTGGATAGTACGCAAACGAATCCATGCAGCAGTTGAGTAACTGACGATGACCACCAAGGATAAGAAATAGCGCCATCGCTACCCATGAAAGCATTTGATTCAAAACGGCTGTCGTTTCCTGAGACATCGGGTCGGCTGATTCAGCGATATCCATACTTGCAAGCGAACTCATTACTTGCCCACCGACTTGCAATCCCGTGATGACGACTTGGATAGCCGATCCGAAGAGCATCCCTAAGAGTAACTCTTTTGCAATTTGTACAGTCATGACCAACAGAGACGATGGAAGCGGTGAGGCATTTTCCATTACCATGGGTGTCAAACATGCTGCGAGCATGATCGCCATCAGTGCTCGTATCTGCATTGGAACGTTGCTTCCAAGCAATGGTGGCATCAGCAAAAGCAACATTCCAATGCGACTCAACACACATAGAAACGTCCACATCAACGGATAAAGCATGCCTAGAAGTTCGGTCGTCATGGCACGCCCTGGCTATCGCTGTGAGATGTGATTAGGAATGTCACGAAACAGATCTCGCGAATATTCCACCATGCGGTCCGTCATCCAAGGCAGACAGAAAATCATCGCAAGCACAATCGCGAAGAGCTTGGGAACGGTACTGACCGTTTGATCTTGAACTTGCGTGAGAGCTTGAATCAGACTGATTACCAAACCAACCACCATTCCAACCACCAAAAGCGGGGCTGCAAGGATCAGCGACATAACGATCGCAGCGCGAACCAAGTCGAGAGCATCTTGTGGTGACATGGCGAAGGTTGCTTGTAAAAACGGCGAATCCGAAGTGAAAAATATAAGTTCTCTTTTAGCCGTTTCGCATTGCCGATCGCAATAGCGGAAAAATAAGCAGAATAGGTAATAGGGCAGGTCTAGAGCCTTGCCAAAAGTCACGAGCCTCAAACCGGTTGGAGTTCGTAGAATTATCGATTGCTAATTATCTACAAGAATAGACCGAACTTTCCTCTGTGTCCTCTGTGACTCTGTGTTTCAAATTTTCGATTATAGCAACGGAGTTAATTTTGATTAGCAGGAACGGGGGGAGCTGAAACACAGAGGCACGGAGAGCACAGAGCGATTGGCCGCGATGAGTACAGTTAATAGCTTCCCAGTTGAAGCCTAAGTCGATGTAGCACGCTATTTGGACGCTTCGCAATCGCGGAATGCTTGCGGTCTACCCGAATCGACCGGTGATGTAGTCTTCGGTTTCTTTTAGTTGCGGTTTGGTGAATAGCGATGCAGTTGGTCCCATCTCCACCAGACGTCCCAAATACATAAACGCGGTGTAGTCGCTTACACGGCTGGCTTGAGTCATGCTGTGGGTGACTATCAACACGGAGTAATCCCCTTTAAGATCGTCGATCAGCTCTTCGACCTTGCCGGTTGCGATTGGGTCCAGGGCCGAGCATGGTTCATCAAGAAGTAAGACTTCGGGATCGCTACTGATGGCTCTCGCAATACAAAGCCGCTGCTGTTGTCCGCCGGATAGTCCTGCCGCGTTGTCGTTGAGTCTATCTTTGACTTCGTCCCAAAGCGCGGCGGCTCGGAGGCTGAACTCACATGCATCCATCAGAGTTTTGCGGTTCCGCTCTCCGTCGACTCGCAATGGAAAGATTACGTTTTCAAAGATACTCATCGGGAAAGGATTTGGTTTTTGAAAGACCATTCCCATTCGCTTTCGAAGTTCAATTACATCGACCTTCGGACCAAAGATTGACTCGCCGGCCAGGATCATGTCTCCTTCGATTCGTACCGAATCAATCAGATCATTCATCCGATTCACGCTGCGCAGCAAGGTCGATTTGCCGCAACCGCTCGGGCCGATTAACGCGGTGACTTTTCCTTTGGTTACGGGCAGATTGATTCGATGAAGGGCCTGTTTTCGACCATACCAAAGATTGAAATCGCGAACCTGAAGAATAGGATCGACGTTCAGCAGCTCTTCATGAAGCACGGAATCAATTTCTTGTCCGTCTGCGATTGCTTTGAGTCGATCCATAAAGGCAGTATTTGTTCACTCGGAAACATTCTCGCCGCGATGGGGCGGTCGCTTACAGAGCCCCCCGATAATGTAGCCGATATTGCTTGCAAACGAAAATGGATTCGCCAATCCTTCACAGAGTCTTCATGAAAGCTCGGTACCGATTTTAACATTTCTTGCGACATCGGACGCCTGAGCGACAAAGTCAAATCCTAAGCTTTCCGACCATAAGCGTTGAATTGCCTTGCAAATCGGCCCTGGTTTGCCATCGCCGATGGTTTTGCCGTCAAACTCAATGGAAGCCCAAACGAAGCCGGTCGTTCCAGTCATCAGGATTTCTTGAGCTTCACGAAAGTCATCGACGGTAAGGTCACCATAGTCCATCTCAAGACCGAGTTTTGTGGCTAGCGATTCAACCTTCGAGAGAGAAACGCCCTGGAGGATATCGCATTTCGAGGGACTCCGAAGTTTCCCTTGTCGATCCAAAATAATCAAATTGGAAATGCTCGTCTCCGTAATGTAATCGCGATTCGAAAGCAAAACGGCTATCGAATCGGCAGCTAGCTTTGAAGCAGAACCGGTTTGCTTACTGGCGGTTGAATCGACAGGATGGTCGGCAAGATAATACTGAAGGCGGCTACGCGTTTTAATCCATGGCGACCATGACTCTCGGGAGACGTTTCGCGTTTCTGACACGTGAAGTCGACAGCCGTGCTCGTACCATTTGTGCAGCTGCGGGAACGGAATCGGAGTCAGATGCATCATCAACGTCGGCGATAGCTGGGCGGATCTCTGGTGCCCTGGATCACCCGGAGAGAGCAGGACGACGATCCCAACGTCGTGATGGAACTGAATAAAACTTTGGTTTTGACTGACCAGTTCTTCTAATAAATCAGGCAGTGACAAAAGCAAATCGTTGCACTGAAGTCCAATAAGTGCCGCGCTAGTCCCAAGTCGCTCGACATGGAGCGGGCAATCAAACAACCGACCGCCGGCGGTGCGTAGCCGTTCGACCAGCATTACCCCCTGAGTCGTTGCGATGTCAGTGACACTCCAGTGGAGATTCTTGCAGGCCAACCAAGCGCCATTGCGATAGGCGATTGACTCCGGGAAAGCCACCTTGCTTTCGGAAGCCGTGTTACTTAGTTGTACGATCGCGTTTTCAACTGGAGTCTTAGAAACTGTTGTTTTTTCAACTGTTATTTTTTGAACTGATGTTCTTTCAACTGTCATTTATTGTGTGGAATCAACTTTCGACGGGGCGGTTTGACTTCTGACACCCTCCCGAGGACTTCACGAAGGATCTTTTGCTCTAGTTCGGTGTCATTTTCTTGACGGATCCATCCTAATGTAATCGGTTGGCCTAGGAGAGCCGAGTCCGTGCGAACAATTGTTCCGTCATGACGAACGGCAGCCGACCCTTCGCCAGAGGACGCTGATCGATCGACATCTTCCAGTTCCTTGATCACTTCGACACTCATCGAATAGCCGGTTGTCATTGGTGTGACTTTGATCAGGCACGTTCGACGCATTGTTTGGAAGGTACTTTGTAGGCGTTGGAAGCCAGGGAGCGAATCCTTGCGCCATGCCTCCAGATAAGTCGCGCCGATTTCTGGAAAGGTTTCGACGCGACCTTCTTGCCAACGCTCAGCGGATCGTTCAAATCGTTGTTCGGTTTTAATTCGGAAGTAATCATCTACAGTGTCAATGATTTGAAGCCAGATGAATTCCGGATCTTGCTCGGCAAGCGGGACTGGGTTGGCCACAGGTACGCTCCCGTCCAGAGGCACATTGGGTACAGCCATTCCAAAACGTTGCACGAAGCCATAGTTCTTCGCGCCATAAAACAATCCCGACTTGCCGCAACCCGTCAACACTCCCAAGCTGCATATCACGGCAAGAACAATCGCTGCAAAACGAAGCAAAACAACTTGAATAAACAAGTCAGCTTTCCAATTGCGTGGATTTTTTCTAAGCTTGGTCTGGTGGGTTAGGAATGTCGTTAGGAATATCATGGGGAACGTGCCGACCGACGTCGGGGTAATGAAAATCTTACGTTTTCTGAGCCGCAGGCGCCAGCCTCGGGTGCTATCTGGCAAACTGATGCAAAATCGAAACCCGTGGCTAGCGCCATCGGCTCAGCTTTCACCAGCCCAGACCGACAACTAATGTGAAGCCGCGGCAACAGCTCGCAAAGTTAGCCGGTCGATAAAGGGTAAATGCCCAGAAAGCCAAGACATGTTCTGTCAGAAATGACTTTTCGTATCAAGATTGAAAGACCACGGGAGGCGACGAGGGGCCGAATTTTGAGGCTTCCAGGCATATCCGAAGTCAATAAACGGATTCGGATTGTATATCTCCTGGTTTCACGCGGACAATTTGCCTTTAGAATGCGGTTCGCGTGTTGCAAGAATGCTTTCATTTCAGCGTCTACATAAGGTCAATTTAATATGTCTAATGCCAATCCGTACGGAGCCAGTCAAGGGTTTGAGAATCAGCCGATGGATTCTGCGTTGGGGACTCGGTCGATGGTGATTCGCCGAATCGATTCAGTTTCGTTCGGGAAAATGTTTGGCGGGCTTTATGCGATCTTCGGTCTCATTTGGGCGGGGTTCGCGGTGTTAATGCTTCTGGGTGGAGTTGCTCTAGCTCCTGGGTCAGCACCTCTTGGCTCCAGTATTGGGGCCGGGTTGCTCGGTCTGATTATTATGCCGGTTCTTATGGGCATTTTTGGTTTCATCGGCGG
>JANODQ010000117.1:0-1563 GCA_031412775.1 Pirellulaceae bacterium
CGGCCGGCGTCGCCGACGGCTCGATGGTGGTCATCGACGTGCGCGAGCCGCATGAATTCGCCGCGGGTCATATCCCCGGCGCGATCCTCCTGCCCCTATCGCGCTTCGATCCCGCTGAACTGCCGATCGGCGACGGCAAACGCGTCGTCTTCTCCTGCGCGGCTGGCGTCCGGTCTATCCAGGCGCTGGCGATCGCACAGGGCGCGGGTCTAGATCTGGTCGAGCATTACCGCGGCGGGTTCAAGGAATGGGCCGCGATGGGCGAAACGATCGAGGTCTGATTGTCGCCTGGCCAGGCAAGCGCTTCATGGCGCTGAAGTTCGGCGGCCTTCTTTCGGCGGCAAAAGCTTGAGATATTCCGCCATCGCCCGTCGATCCGCCGCAGACAACCGGGCGGTGTTGGCGACAACGTCCTCCATTTCGTCCGCGACGGTCGCGCCCGCCGGCGTTCCGCCGTTCTCGAGCAGAAGCTCGAAATCCCTGACGCTCCAGTCCGCCAGGCCGTCCTTCGGATGCTGGGTGATGTTGGGCACGAAGCCCTTGCCTTCGGCGTTGGGCCCTCCCGCCATCCTGCCCGCCGAAGTGATCCCTCCGAGAGCATCCCGGCGCGAGTGGCATTCCGCGCAATGACCCGGCCCCTCCACCAGATATGCGCCACGGTTGACTGAAGCGCTGCGCGCAGCATCGGGCTCAAATGGCTTTCCGTCGAGGTAGAGCAGCTTCCACACGCCGAGCCCGGCGCGAATGTTGAACGGGAATCCGAGTTCGTGGGCCGGGGCCGGCGTGGCCACCGCCGGCAGCGTCTTCATATAGGCGTGGAGATCGCGCACGTCGTCGATCGCCATTCTCTGATAGGAAGCATACGGGAACGACGGGTAAAGATGCTCGCCGTTCCGGCCGACGCCCCTGATCATCGCCGAGACGAATTCCGCCTCCGACCAGGCGCCGATACCGGCCGCCGGATCGGACGAGATATTGGGGGCGACGAACGTCCCGAACGCTGTCTTCAGCCGATAGCCGCCGCCCAGCGCAAGCGGCGCAGCCCGCTTGTCGGTCGCATGGCAGGAGGCGCAGCCGCCGATGTGGAACATCGTCTCGCCATTGGCCAGGTTCGCCGACCGCGGCGCGAGCGATGGCGACGCGATCGGTTTGGGGAGCGTGACGGCGAAGAGCAAGCCGCCGACGCCGCAAGCGATCACGACGGCGCCGGCGGCCCAGACCTTAAGGCGCATGGCCGCCGGGCTTCCGGTTCAAAGCGGCGTCTGCATCCGACGGAATGAGTCGCCTACGCCTGGAGCGAATCCGCCGCGGCTGCCGTGGCAAGAGCCGCAGGCCTGCGTCATCTTCGGATACTCGGCCTTGAAGGTCGCCTCGTCCTTGATGGCGGCTGACGCCGCCTTGGCGTCGGCGACCCATTTGTCGATCGCCGCGTTGAACTCGGGCCTTGCGTCCCAGACCTTGGCCGTCGCTTCGGTCGATCCGGTCTTCGAATCGTCCGGGAAAGCCGCCTTGAACTTCGGCCCGTTCTCCTCGATCGACTTCAGGACCGCCTGGACGGCCGCA
>JANODQ010000118.1:0-5934 GCA_031412775.1 Pirellulaceae bacterium
CGAAGTGGTCCAACCTAGTTCGAATATGCTCGTAAATGACATCACTGGAAATCTTGCTTTGTTGCAGGTCGAACGCAAATTCCTATTCGTTCCTCTGGGCGATGGATATGTCTCCTCGGAAGATCTCGCCAGTATTTTTACAAACGGTGTCGAAGGTTTTCAATATGCCGAACCCTTCCGATGTGGACTTGCTCTGGTCATCGTCAACGATGCGCGGTTTTACATTAACGCCAATTTTGAAAAAGCGTTTGACTCGGTCTTCGAATTTGCAGAGTCCTTTCACCATGATCGAGCTTTGGTAAAGGACGATGGGCGCTACCGAATCATTGACCCTGCCGGGAAGACAATTGCGAATTTGTTCTACGATCAAGTTGGCCCTCAGAGTCCATGGTGTTGGCAGGTAACTAAGATTGAAGAAGAAAAGTATCTAAGTGGCTTTGTAGACTTAAATGGAAACCTAATTACAGAGCTAATCTACGACGTTGTGGGCTACTACGACCCAAAAGTCGCGCGAATTTGGGTGAGTAGCAATAATCGCTATGGATTTCTTGACGAACATGCAAAGGTTGTAATCCCGTTGAAGTACGAGCACGCAGAACCGTTTGATCGAGGTAAGGCAAGAGTGGTTCTTAATGGCAGGACCTTCTTTATCAATCCTGCTGGCACTGAGGTTCCAGAGTAGCGCAATTAAATAACGATGTTCTTTAGTCTGTCTAATTGGGAGTTGTCTTGCGGGAGTTGGCTCTGAGCCGATGGTACTTAAAACCAGCTTTGAATCATTGCTCGCCGCACTGTAGGAAAAACGGATCGATTTAGCTCGTTTAACACTGGACCGCTTGGGTAAATTCTTGGGTTTCGAAATTGGTATTCAATCGATTTCTTCGCAGACAAGCCCTCGCACGCTTGTCCGGATCGACGGTTCAGATGTACGCTACATTTGAAATGGGCAAGCTTTCAGCGAGTCATGCAGCCTGAATCCAGCGTCTCCGATTCCAGAACAATTGCTCCGAAGTAAGTTCGCCTTATAGCATCGGACATGTCCTATCGGTGGCCTGATGAAAATGGCGTTTCTCCTAAGCCGTAATCGCTAGAATCGGGTGCTGTTTGGTGAGCTGTGGCAAACTAGACACCCGTGGCTAGCGTCATCGGCTCAGATTACATCAGGCGACCCTATCGCACTATGAAAAGGTAGCTTCAAACTACTCGTTCAGCTTAACGCGTTTAGGCAATACCCAATCCTTGCGAGGAAAATGGCAGGTGTAACCACCGGGGTTTTCTACTAGGTAATCTTGATGCTCTGCCTCCGCCTCCCAGAAATCACCGGCTGGTTCGACTTCCGTCACAACTTTGCCAGGCCACAAACCAGATGCGTTGACATCTTCAATCGTGTCTACCGCAACATCTTTTTGTTCGTCGCTCGTGTAGTAGATCGCGGAACGATACGCTGTTCCTTGATCATTGCCTTGGCGATTCTTCGTGGTCGGGTCATGGATTTGGAAGAAGAATTCCAGCAGGTTGCGGAAATTCGTCTTGCTTGGGTCATAAACCACTTCGATCGCTTCCGCATGAGTACCGTGATTTCGATAGGTAGCATTCTTTACGTTACCGCCAGAGTATCCGACTCGCGTCGAGACGATACCTGGCTGCTTGCGAAACAGATCTTCCATCCCCCAGAAACAACCTCCTGCTAAAATCGCTTTTTCAGTCATCACGTTAGCCTTCGTTATAGTGTTTGGTTTAGAACTTACATCAGATTGCCTCGGAGATTGTGCAACAGCAAATAGTGCCGTAACAGCCATGCCAATAATGGGCACGCCTATCAGAATAGCTCGCAACGGATTGGCCGTTTGGACCATGTTTTATTTCTCCAAAAGTCTCTTATGAGGGACGAAAAATTGTTGGAAACATTGCCAATGAAGCGTTGACCATCACTTGCTTGATACGATGTTACTTCGCATTTCTTGCGACATATAAGCCATTGATTTACAACTGATCCCTGCGCATGTCGGACCATCACAAGTGTTTTAATCGCAAACACCATTTCCACAAGTCTCGCGAGTGCACGAAGTCGACGCCATTTACATATTACCTTCAGGCATAGCCTAGGATGCATCGGTCACCAACATTTCCGACGACATTGACTGCGATGATCATCCGGAATCCATCGAATCGTGCTTCCCAGCAAACTTTCCGAACGTGGTAGCCGGAGCGACTAGAACCAAAACACTTGCGACGCCGACCCAAACCTTTTATATCTTGGTATCAACTCTACCGTAATCTACGAAATTTTTAATCGGTGATTTCATAAAAGTCGTTTGCAGTGTTATAGCGACAGTTAATAAGTGTTTGCTAGACTCGAACGACAGGATAATCGCTGGCAATCGCGTCGTTCTTCGAAAAAACGAGATGCTTCCTCGACCGCTTAGGTAGTTTGTAAATCGTCAATTGCATACGGACTGGAAATGTATGCAAAGATGCGGCAAGAAGCTAATAAATAGACTTAGCCGAGGACTTCGCAATTTATTGCAGTCGGAATCGTTTGCAAGAAACGAAACGGCGGGACGACAGCGGTGTCGCCTTGGTACGACGTATCGCTTTGCAAACGCAATTTGCGGACGTAGGGTTGAACCTGTTGCGCATCCATCGGCTTCGAGAAGTAATACCCTTGTCCAAAGTGACATTTCAACTCTTGAAGCGTCGAAAGTTGACCTATCGTCTCGATACCTTCTGCTACCACCTGAATCTGTGTCCCAGAAAGCAATTTAATTACGAGATCAGTCAATTTGGAAAGGTATACGTCTTCGTCAATATTTGAAATCAGAGACCGATCCAGTTTTAGAACATCCATCGGCAGTTCGTGCAGACATGCCAAGGACGAATATCCTGTACCGAAGTCGTCCAGGTCGATTTTTGCTCCGAGTGACCGTAGCTTGCTGATCGCCTCAATCGATTTTGTAAGATCTTGCATCATTTCACTTTCGGTTATTTCGAAGTGGACGCTAGACGGCGAAATGCCACTTTGAGCAAGTACGGATTGAAATAATTCAGGAAATTCACGTTGGACAAGTTGCTGTCTCGAAAGATTAATGCTGATATGGTTTGGAGTCGCATCGGAATCAATCGCGAGCCAATTGGCGAATTGCATGCATGCGGTTCGCATGACCCACTCACCAATAACGACAATCAATCCTGTTTCTTCAGCAATGGGGATGAAATCCATCGGTGGTATCAGTCCTCGTTCCGGATGATTCCAGCGGATAAGTGCCTCGACACTCTCGACCAATCCTGTTTCCAAGTTGACGATCGGTTGGTATTGCAATGCGAATTGATTTAATTCGATCGCTTGCCGCAAGTCGGCATCGATTTGCCATCGCTGAACGGCACGGATTCGCATGCTGTGGTCAAAGGATCGAAAACAGCCGCGACCAGCCTCTTTAGCCTCGTACATAGCGACATCTGCGTCACGGATCAATTCATCGAGAGTCGAATACTGGCCACTACTCGTAACTATTCCAATGCTTGCGCTGAGGTAGTGCATTCGTCCGCCAACTAGTAACGGATCACGCATCGCGGATAAAATTCGCGACGCAATAAGGTCGGCTGACTTCGCGGTCGGTATCGACTCGATGAGTATAACAAACTCGTCTCCACCAAATCGCGAAACAGTGGTTTCCGTGCTGCGCCGAACTACCAAGTCGCTACCTCGAACGCTCGCTTTCAGCCGTTTCGCGGTTTCTCTCAGGACGAGGTCACCACAGTCATGGCCCAAACTATCGTTGATCAGCTTGAATCGATCCAGGTCGATAAACATAACCGCGAAAAGGTCGAGTCCATCTCGACTCATATCGATTGAATGCTGGATTCTCTCGAGGAGATTTACTTTGTTAGGTAGACCAGTTAATGCATCAAATCCGGCTCTTTGTTTTAAATCCTCCATCAGTGCCTGTGTCTTTAGTGCTGAACAGACACGGGCGCGAAGTTCCACGGCGAGAACGGGTTTGTTGATGTAGTCGCAAATGCCATGCTCGAATGCGGATGCAATCAGCGACTGATCGTTGTTTCCCGTAACCATGATCACCGGAATATGTTTCAGTCGACAATCAGCCTGAAGCCGTTTCAGCACTTCCAGACCATTGCAATCTGGCATAGCGTAGTCAAGCAAGATCAAGGTTGGGACTAAATCTGTTGCCATGCGTAGGCCCTCCTCGCCACCTGACGCATAACTGAGTCTAGCCCCTGTGGGTGACAATACATTGCCGATCAGTACTTGGATGTCCCTACAATCGTCAATGACCAAGACATGGGGAGGATTAATTTCCCATTTATCCGTTGCATTTCGATTTAGCACGAGGGGAGCCCTACAACATGAGTAATTGGCACGGTCGAAATAGCTGGAATTAATAGGTCTAGTCAAAAAATCCATTTAGCAGGCGCTCAGCTATCGGGATTTATTTGGAAATCGTTTAGCATCGAGCGGAAAATTACTGTCGGTTCTTCATTGTGGCATAGGCTTCTAGCCTGTGATTTGGGGGGTCCACAGGCTGGAAGCTTATGCCACTTATTTTCCGGACAATACCTGTCGAGGCCTGACGAGGCTTGTCGAGCATAACACTGATTTCAGAGCTCACGGCTAAATTGGATATGGAATTAAAATTTTGCAGGCAATGCATTCAACTTTCGTAGCATTGCGCACCTAATACACAAAGGATGATCAGGCCACCAACGGTGCATGTCCATTGGAGTGTGCAGAGGCGATGAAAGGAGAGGCGATGAGGAAGTGGATTACTTTCCCCCGCCAGCCTTGCCGATCCACTCGGCACATTTCGCAATGAGAAGTTGTTTGTCGATGGGCTTGCTAGCGTAGTCGTCACATCCAGCGTCGATGCATTTTTTTCGGTCGTCGGCCATTGAATGCGCCGTCAGGGCTATGATGGGAAGCCGCGATCCGCGATCGCGCAGGGTGCGGGCCAGGCTGTAACCGTCCATTTCGGGCATCTGCATATCCGTCAGCAGCAAGTCGAAGGGCGTTCCTGCGGCCTCTGCTTGGTCGAGAATGTCCAAGGCGATTCGGCCGTTATCGGCGGTCTCGATCGTTGCCCCGGCCTTTCGCATTACAAATGCGATGAGGCGCTGGTTGTCTAAGCCGTCTTCAGCCAGGAGGACGCGACCGCGGAGTGTCAATGCAGCAACGATCGGCTTGGGATCGGAGTTTGACTGCAGTGGAGTTAGGCTTGTCCTACGAGTGCTACCCGCGACTTGCTCAAAGGGCAGGACGAGACGGAAGCACGAGCCCTTTCCTAATTCGGAGTACAAAAGGCTGACGTCCCCACCCAAAATCATGGCGAGTCGGCGGCTAATGACTAGCCCAAGCCCTGTTCCGCCGTGCCTACGAGTCACGGAGCTATCTGCTTGGCCGAAGGCTTTGAACAGTCCGAGAACTTGTTCTGGCGTCATTCCCGTCCCTGTATCCGCAATGTCGATAACCAACCGCGATTGCCGACCCTGATCCTCTACTCCTGCGGTGACTGTCACAGTTCCCTCCTCAGTGAACTTGATGGCATTGCCCACGAGATTCATTAGGATCTGCCTCAATCGCGTTGGATCGGATAGGATTCGATCAGGCAATGGACTGGAAATTGCCATGCTAAGGACTACGCCTTTGCCTGCAGCCGTGTGGAGCATCAACCTCTCGACCTCGCACAGGATGTTGATCAGGTGCGTATCGACCTGTTCAATGGTCAGCTTATCTGCCTCGATCTTGGACAAGTCGAGAATGTCGTTGATAACCGTTAGCAAGTGCGTTCCCGCCTTTCGAATCGTATCAATGATATCCTTTCGCCATTCGGGCGTTTGTTCTGCTGCCCCGCTCTCGCCCAGAAGGTCAACGAACCCTAGGATTGCTGTGAGCGGGGTGCGGATCTCGTGGCTCATGTT
>JANODQ010000119.1:0-3931 GCA_031412775.1 Pirellulaceae bacterium
ATCCAAGTCTTTCACGATGGCTCAGATTGCGGTTGCATATCTCGACCATGCGGAAGGCTATTACAGCGAATCGGAGTTTGAAGGCCTGAAATCGGCACTCAGCCCGATAAACGAAATCTATGCCGACTATCAAGGGACAGCCTTTTCCCCGGTGGAATTCAAAGCGTGTCGCGCTTGGTGGCTCAAAAGGGGCGTAAGTCGCCAATACATAAACAAGCAAGCCAAGCGACTCTTGCGGATTCTGAAATGGGCGACCGGGGAGGGGATGTTTCCATCTTCTGTCTTCCAGTCCATCGAGTGTATCGCCCCATTAAAGCGTGGACGCACAGAAGCGAAGGAAGCGAGCCCAATCGCCCCGGTTGCTCAGTCGGTGGTTGATGCGACTCTTCCACACCTTCCCCCGGTGGTTGCCGATATGATTCGGTTTCAGCTTCTGGTTGCTTGCCGGCCCGGGGAGGTTTGCGCCTTGAAGCCTTCAATGGTCGACCGCACTGGTAAGGTTTGGGAAATCAATCTTGAGGAGCACAAAACCGCTCACCACGGGAAAACCCGCACGATCTACGTGGGTAAAGATGCTCAGAAGATTCTAGAGCCCTGCTTGAAACGCAAGTCTGATTCGTTTTGCTTCAGTCCGATCGAAGCGACCGAGCAGCGAAAGCAATCAAGGCACGCAGCTAGAGTTACTCCGCTGAACTATGGCAATCGTCCAGGCTCAAACGTCCAAGCCTTACCGCTTAAGGAAATGAGCGACCATTACACGACGCACTCTTACGGCCGAGCGATCAAATACGCTTGTCTGCGAGCTTTCCCCGTTCCGAAGTCGCTTGACCGATCGAAGGCTAAGGAATGGCGGCGGCGGCACAGCTGGAGCCCGAACCAGTTGCGACACACAGCGCTAACGAGGATTCGGAGAGATCACGGGCTAGAAGTGGCTGCAATCATCGCAGGGCACTCGCAGATTCAAACGACTCAAATCTATGCCGAGTCTAACAAGGCCAAAGCAATTGAGATCGTTGGCGGACTCGCCTAACGAGCCGACCATTCACAAAAAACCTATCAAAACTACGAGGAAAATCATGATCAGAACATACGACAAAGAAGCACGATCGATGCTTGTAAAGCTTTTGAAGAATGCACAAACGGCAGTAAAGGCAGGAATCATAAACGACGCTGGTGACGTTGGTTCAATCTGTCATTACCTACACGGAATCGCCATGGCCTGCGAAGCTGCCGGAGAGAGTGCATACAAGTCTGCAGACTTGATATTTGGTGACTGCGAAGCTTGCGAGTCATGCCACGAACCAGAAGTTTCCGAGATGCTTAAACAAGGTATTTCGTACTTTGAGCCAGCTTGCGAGGAAACCGAAAACGACTCCGAGGAGTTGATAGAAGCTTCTGAAGCTGAATAATATTTTACATCGCCACGGGAGTAATTAACCCGGCGTTATCCGTCGCTATCAGTCCTCAGGCTGGTAGGGATGGATAGCAGCGATTTCATATCGAACCTGAGGTGTCTATGACTAAGAAACGCGATGCTAACGAGTACGCTGGAAGTGTTTTTCCACTCGAACATGTGGAAAGAGACGCTACGTTCTTTCATGATTACAGTCCGCACAACATGCCCATCAGTATCGAGATAATCGACAAGCAGGGGAATAGGCATGTGCTTTGGACTCCAGAGTCTAGTTATGATTCGCTGTTTTTTTCAGCCGACAAGGATAAGCGAGAATCGACAATCGCAGAACTCGAAACGCTAAAGCAACAAGCCGAAAAAATCATCGCTGAAGAAAAGTTGACGACTGAGCCAAACACGATCACCGCAAGGATGGATGCTTGTCGTGAAGCTTGTTTTCTTGTCGATGCTTCATTGAACGAGATCAAAAAAGACTTCCCCAAATGGGACTTGGTTTTGTCTTACCTCCTACGCGCTCAACGACTTGTTATGAATGAACAATATCGACCACATGAGCGAGCCGCAGTAAAAGGAATCGCGGCAAAAAAACGTGGCAAAGTACTTGGAGACGAAAACTCAAAGCGAGCCTTTAAGATTGAGCGACATGAGTTACTTAAGCGATGCAAGGACGTTTATCGAATGTACGGTTGCAATCAAGAAGACCTTCAAGAACACATTGCGAGGAAGCTACCTATCGGAGCCGTCCGAGTAAAGCAACTGATGCGGAAATACAAAATCTATTTCTCTGACTATTCCTAAAAACTTTTAAAAATCTTCGGGGTAACGTAATACGGATTACCCCAAACTATCAATACCCTTGTGAAAGTCGGCAATCAATTGCAGCTTTCACAAGGGTTTTTTCATGCTCAAAACAAAATATCTCAGCGTTCCCGATGCTTTCGAGCAGCTTACCGGTAGTCGTCCAAATCCAACTACATGCTGGCGATGGGCAAAAGATTCAGGGCTCGAAACGTGGATGATCGGGGGCAGGCGACGAACAACAATCGAAGCCGTTCAGCAGTTCATTGAGTCTCGCACACTCGATGCAAAACTGAAAGCCAGAGCCCCTAAGCCATCCGAAGCAGCAAGCGACGCTAAGGATGAACTCGCGCGAAGACTTGGCAAGAAATCAAACCCCGCGTCATAGAAACGAAAACAGCCCGGCAACACTCCCGAGCTGTTCTCTTTCAATCGCGTCCCCAGGACAAGGAACTAAATCACTATGGCAATTATTGCCGAAAAATCAAGGGATAGTGACTGGATTAGGCTGTACTCCCTTTCAATTAGTGAACTTGCGGAAGAGTCACTCTTCGCTCACTACGCTCAAAATGGTCTCTCTTGCATTCCGATTGCGACCGATGGAAGCAAGAAAACGCTTGTCTCGTTTAAGCATAGTTTTATGAAACGAATTACAAAGCGTTCAGACGTAATCAATTTTCATCGCAACTTCGGTTCATCGATTGGTATCGCAGTGATAACCGGCGTTGTATCCGGTGGACTTGAAGGGATTGACTTCGATCTTGGATCACTCTTCCCGGAGTGGTATCGGATGGTTGAATCCATAGCTTGCAAGCTTCCGATTATCGAAACGCCAAGCTATGGCTACCACATCTATTACCGATGCGAGGTAGTGAGTGGATCCATGAAGATTGCAATGGATCCAAAACGTGAGAAGTCCACACTAATCGAAACCCGTGGCGAGGGTGGGTATCTATTGGCAGTCGGAAGTCCTGGGAAATGTCATCCGACCGGCAGACCATACGTCCAGGTTCAGGGACCAGTTTTTCCCGAGATACCGTACATCACAACCGAAGAGCGTAAAGCACTTTGGGCAGCAGCTAGAACGTTTGATAAACGCGAACCACATCAAGAGTTTGTTGAACATCGATTGAAGCAGCTCCGGCGTGAGGCTCGACCAGTCCGGCCAGAAGCGATCGATGGACAGAAAACGCCTTGGGATGATTTCGACGATCGTGGCGACTGGTCAGCGATCCTTGAACCAAGTGGATGGACTTCTGTTGATGGTGAGTATTGGAAGCGTCCAGGAAAAACAGACAGCGGTTTTTCCGCCAAGATCAATATCGCGTCAAACGGTCAGGACGTGCTTACTGTATTCAGTTCAAACGCTGGTCCGCTGTCTCCGACAAGCGGCAACAAGTCATGGGGCAAGTTTGAAGCATACGTTTTGCTGCATCATTCAGGCGACCGCAAAGACGCGGCTAGAACACTCAGGAAGCAAGGTTATGGAGGGCGATCGAGATGAGTACCGTTGTAGCTAAGAAGTCCCCGCGTGTTGATGCAAAACCACCTGATGCACCCGAGGAAGCCCTTGTGGAACGAATTGCACAAGAAAAGCATAAGCAATCGAAGGACGCAAAGGTTAAATCTACGGAAGATCCTTCCAATGATCCTGATAAGCGACAACGAAAAACGCTGAATCAGATGATCGTTGAATATCCGGAATTGCGACCGATCGTT
>JANODQ010000120.1:0-5364 GCA_031412775.1 Pirellulaceae bacterium
CCAACGCGAGAGTATCAGTTTGTGCGAAACTTGTTGTTCCGAGATGAAACCGTTCAGTCGCACGTTTACTTGCAAACAGGTAGCCCGGGAATATCGCAAGAGTCCGATCTTCTGCTGACCGAGTTTCCGAAAACTCCTGCAGAGATGTCTCAGTATGATTGCGTCCTGGCATTCGACGCGGACTGGATGGCGTTGTCGGTCGCGCAAATAGAAAATCTAGAAAAGTGGGTTTCGAATCAAGCAGGTGGTTTGGTGATTATCGCAGGTCCCGTCGCCTCTCCGCGATGGACCGGAAGCAGCGGAAATGGAGATCGACGAGCTGAAATACTACGCAATTTATCACCAGTAATTTTGAATGCTCGTGGTTCACGTTTGATATCGATGGGACGTTTTGAAAGCGAAACGCTATGGCCACTGAAGCTGACAGCCAACGCTGCTTCTGTTGACTTTTTTCAAGTCACATTGGATCCTTCGGAAAGCGAATCCGTTTGGAATAACTTTCCCGGTGTTTACAGTTTCTTTGCAACCTACGATCCCAAGCCGGGAGCCTTACCACTCGCTTATTTTTCCGATCCTACTACGTCGATGGATAGCAAGCTACCGGTTTATCTTGCGTGCCAATTTTATGGTGGTGGTCGTGTCGTTTTTCAGGGCAGCGGTGAGATTTGGCGGTTAAGGCAAATGAGTGACGACTACTTCGATACGTATTACACGAAGCTTGTGCGTTGGGCTTCTCAAGGAAGACTGCTGCGTGACTCGGATCGAGGGATGTTGCTACTCGATAAACAGCAAGCACTCGTTGGAGAACAAATCGGCGTGCGAGCAATCTTGAAAGACAACCAATTTCAACCGCTAGTCCTTAATAAGACCACGGGTCGCATTGTTGATCCAGGTGGTCGGTCGACGCCGATCGATTTAATGCCCCTGCAAGACGCGAGTCAATTAGGCGTTTACGTCGGCCAGTTCCTTGCAAAGCAGACAGGGACTTATGAAGTACAGCTTCCGATTGGTTCGTTGAGCGAGCGACAAATCCTGACTCACTCAGTTGCGATCCGTGTTCCAACGCGAGAAGTTCAGCGTCCACAACGTAACGATCGACTACTACTGGACCTCGCAAAGAAAACCGGTGGTCAGTACAGCTCATCGCTCAACGATTCGGTAGATACCCTTGCATCGATCGCGACAAGAGAACAAGTGAACTATCTTCCTGGTGCGCTAGACCGCCCGTTCCAGCAACGCCTTATGGGTTGGTTCATGGCATTAATAGCGACAACGTTGTCCTTAGAGTGGCTGCTACGAAGACTAAGTAAACTCGCCTAGTGCGATGAAAATCAATTGGTTTGTGATTTTATCTCGAGTCGCAATCGAGGGACTTGTTGAAATTAACTTTGAAAGTCAGAGCCAATGTCGTTGTTCTAGGCCATTAAAAATTCGCTTTTCGGATACTTTGTAAGGCAAAATTCATGCTCGCCAGCTACGCAATCTTGTACCATTTTCTTCGATGGTATACGCAGGCGGGAGCGTTTTATAAACTAATTCGTAATTAATTAATCCGATTCCTATCTGCCGCAAATTACCCGAGCAAGACATTCTGCGTGCTGCTTCCGAAGCACTGTCTCGTCGGGACATTGGAAGGATCAAACCTACTACGACGATAAGCGATCCAACGATAATAATTATTCCCAGGAGATTGCCTCCGCAGCCTTTTTAAGAGCAACTTGAAATAGTCGCACCAGTTGGATTTGTATCATCCTTCGCGATATACAGATTATCTTGATCTTCCATTTCAAGTCATCGCTAGAAATTTATGCGTGATTCTCTGGTTCCCGATCGCGATTATGAAGCATGTCTTAGTATATTAAATAAGGTCGGCATAATTCCTGCCAGGCTGTTTGGTCGAAGGCAATCAGTTCTTCGAATTTTGCTCGTGTCGGTGCCTCGCCGGTTTCTAGGGCATCGATCCCCATTCGTAGTCGAACTGTTCCCGCGATAATGTCGATCGGTGGCTTTTCTGTTTCGTACTCATAAGGAGGTGGAAGCCAATCAAAGTCCTTTGGCCAAAGAGAACGTATTACAGCCAAAGAGAGAACGCTTGTTAATACCGGCTGGAATGTATCGGCATCGGTTACGTCTAACAGCAGACCACCACAACTGACGCCTTGCCATTTGTCGAACGTTGGCACAAAACGCAACGGAAGAAATGCAACTCCAGGAAGTGAGAACTCTCGCAACTTCGAAGCCAACACGTGTGGGTCGACGAATGGAGCTCCAAAGACTTCGAACGGCATCGTTGTTCCGCGTCCTTCCGAAAGATTCGTTCCTTCCAGCAAGACCATCCCCGGATACACCACGCAACTTTCAGGGCGTGGGACATTAGGGGAGGGCCAAACCCATTTGCGGCCCGTCGCGTTCCAGTTCATATTGCGATGCCATCCTGCAATCGGAATGACATGGATCTCCGCACCAATTTGCATCAGGTGATTCACCACTGAAGACAGCTCGCCAAGCGTTAGCCCGTGCCGCATCGGGATGCAAGCTCGGCCGACGAAAGACTCTTGACCAACTTCAAGCATTGGGCCTTCGACGATGTCACCACCAAGCGGATTAGGACGATCGAGTATGACAACTGGGATACCAGCTTCAGCACAGGCTTCCAAGCAATGCGAAATGGTCCAAATGAATGTATATACTCGCGTCCCAACATCCTGTAGATCGACTACGAAGCAGTCAACATGCTTCAGCATTGCAGGAGTCGGCTTTCGTGTCTCGCTGTACAAACTGTGTACAGGGATACCAAGCTGCGGATGAGTCGTGTGCGAGGACTCGATCATGTTCGCTTGCTGTTCGCCCCAAAGTCCATGCTGCGGCGTAAACAAGGTGGTGAGCTTACCCGGAAAAGCGGCGGATAAGACATCACACGAATAACGCAAGTTGTAATCGACGGATGACTGATTCATTAGGAGTCCCAACCTCGCGCCACGCATCACCGATGGAATGCTTTGCGAGATTTGTTCCAAACCTATTTGAACTCCAACGTTACTACTTGCCATCAATGGATCCTTGATTCTCCGGGAGTTGCTGATCAGGATTGTTCGAATGCTCTGGCTGAGTAAAAAAGCTTCCCAACATCCCCGCAGCAAATGTCGACGATGCACCTATCAAAGCGTACCACGGCCACGCGACGCTTGTCATAAATTTGATCCACATCAATACGCTTAAGCCAAACAAAAGTCCAATCAAAGCCGCGTTCTGCCCAACTCGCTTTGTCAGCACACCAAGAGCAAACAGACCTAGCAGCAGCCCAGCAGTTAAGCTGGCGATATCAAGCACGTTGGTAACAACGCTTCGTGCGAGATATATACCAACAATTCCCACTCCAATTTGAGCAAAACCAAAGGCGATCGTAAGTGCTCTACTAACAAACAACAGGTGTGACGAGGAAGCCTCGGTTCGACGAAACGGAATATAGAGATCGCTTACGGCTGAGGATGCAGAAGAGTTTAAGGAACTGGACAAGGTCGACATCGCAGCCGCGAAAACGGCGGCGAGTGTAAGCCCGACGAGTCCAATACCTTTTGGCAGTTCATTCACAATAAAGTTTGCGAAGACAGAGTCGGCTCTAAAATCACTGGTCGGTGGGAAGTGATCATAAAAGCATGCAAGAGCCACTCCCACCAACAGGAACAAAAGAAACTGCAGCAATACTACAAATCCGCTAAGCACAATCGCACGCCCTGCGTCCCGCTCGCTACGCGCACAAAGATATCTTTGAACCATCATTTGATCAGTACCGTGAGTTCCTAGAATCAGAAACGTTCCTCCGATGACACCTGCTAAAAACGTATACGGCTCGGTCAGATTCCAACTAAAATCGAACACGCGAAGCTTGTTATTTTTGCTCGCGAATGTCGCCAACTCTGTCCAACCTCCTGGGATGCGAGAAACGATCACAAGTCCGGCGATCACTCCCCCTGCAATGTAGACAACGAACTGAAGGCAGTCTGTCCAGACTACCGATTTGATTCCACCAAAGAATGTGTAAAGGATTGTTGCGATCCCCATGGTTACGATGCAAAGAGGCATCGACCATCCAAGGATCTTTTCAAGTACCAGTGCCGCAAGAAACAAACGCAAACCATCGGCACACGTTCGAGAGACCAAAAATACTACTGAGGCCGTTCGCTTCGTAGCCAACCCAAATCGCTTATCCAAAACTTCATACGCCGTAAATAGATTCCCCTCAAAGTAACGAGGAAGAAAAACATAGACAACAATCGTTCGCCCGATGATGTAACCGAAAGCTAATTGCAAGAATCGCAAGTCACCAAAGTACGCGATCCCAGGAACGCTTAAGAACGTGGCCGTGCTGGTCTCCGTTGCAACGATCGAACCGAGAATTGCCCACCAAGGCAAATCGCGTCCGCCGAGCAGATAGTCGCTTAACCCTTTTTGGCCACGTCCCATCCATATCCCAAGCAGAAGGACTAGCAACAAGTACGCCAATAGCACGAAGAGATCGACGCTATGCAATGTTCCGTTCAACAGTTGGCTCTACTTTCTGGTGGCAGTAAATTCAGAAACAGCATAATCTATTTCGCCAGCTTGCCGACTGCGAACAAATAATTTTCACCGCGGATAAAGATCTGCCCCTGCGAAACCGCTGGTGAAGCAAAACTGCTTTCACCAAGCATGTTGACGCTGACAACGTTCAGTTTATCGCTAGGCTTGATGACGGTTACTTTACCGTCATCGGCGGTACAGTAAACAAGCCCACCTGCCGTTATCAAAGATGCGCTATAGTGTCCTCCAAGCCTATCTCTCCAAAGACGACTTCCGTTCTCAGTGTTGAAGCAACTCACTGTACCGCGATCATCGGCAACAAAAAGCTGGCCTCCCACCAAAACAGGCGAAGGCACATAACATTTAGCATCGGTAATACTCCAAGCAACATGGGTATCAGTTACGTCACCGGTTCCATCTGGTCGAATCGCCATCACATAATGATCAGGGAAGCCTGCCGAAAGATAAAACTTGGCACCATCGAAGACCATCGAAGCAACAAACTGTTCAGTTGGACCATTGACCGTCCAATGAACTTTGCCGCTGCTTGGGTCCAAGCTGATAACCTGTTTACTACCCGACATCACCATCTGTGTTTTGCCTGCAACTTCGCGAATGATGGGCGTGCAATAGCTTCGTGTTTGATGAATTCGAGGGAACTTCCAAACAAAATCTCCTGTGTTTCGATCAAGTGCTAAGACATGAGATTCTCCGTCGTGATCGCCGTTGACGATAAGCAAGTTTTCGAAAATTACCGGCGAGCTGCAAAAGCCGTGGACACTGCTAAATGGGCTTGGTTTCGTT
>JANODQ010000121.1:0-10689 GCA_031412775.1 Pirellulaceae bacterium
CAACCAGCCTCAACAACTTGGCTGCCCTTTATGATGATCAGGAAAACTACACGGCAGCAGAACCGCTCTATCAGCGGGCATTGACGATTCAGGAAAAGGTCCTCGGACCGGAACATCCCGCGACGGCACTCAGCCTCAACAATTTGGCTACTTTATATGATGACCAGGCGAATTATAGTGCAGCAGAACCTTTCTATCGGCGGGCATTGACGATCTCGGAGAAAGTACTTGGGCCCGAACATCCTCATACTGCACTCAGCCTTAGTAACTTGGCTGTACTGTTTTGTTCGCAAGACAGATTTTCCGAAGCAGCCAAGCTCATGGCCCGGGCACGCCGGGGACAACGCGCACACCTGTCTCGAGTATTGCCTGCGTTGTCCGCACGTGAACAAGAATTGTTCCTGCATTCAAATTACACTTTGCCATTTTACAGTGGATTAACTCTCGGCTTAGTTCAGGCTGAAGATGAGGACATGACGTCGCTTTCAGCATCATGGCTTATCAACGGAAAAGGTGTAGTTCAGGAAGCTCTTGCACAGCGTGGTTTGCAGTCTCGAAATCTGGATGACCCTGCGCTCGGACCTGTGTTCAAGGAATGGCAGAGTGCTCAGACTCGACTGGCCTCTTTGGTGATGAGTGCCGCGGAACCTGGTAAAGAAGAACAGAGACGCCTCGAACTCGAACGACTCACAGTGGAGGAACAACGACTCTCGTCGCGACTTGGTGGCAACAGCAATGACACTTCTCAATGGATTGAAATCTCGGAGATCCGCGACGCTCTTTCGGCGGACAGTGTACTAATCGACATTGCTCGCTTTGGTATCATGGACTTCAACGCAAAAGGTAAGGAACCGCGGTGGAAGCCTGCGCACTATGCGGCATGGATGACGTTACCAAACCCCAACGCGAAAACAGTGCTGATTGATTTAGGTGATGCCGCAGCTATCGATAAATTAATTGAAGATGTTCGCAAACGGATAGCCGCCGATGCCTCGAAAGCGGGTGCGATTTCCAAAGAGGGCGAGGAAATGGCCGCCAGGGCAGTGATGAAGAACATGTCCGCACTAGCGGCTCTGATATGGAAGCCATTGGCACAGTACGTCGGGGACGACGCGAAGCAAATTATTCTAAGCCCTGACGGAGCGTTGTGGCTTGCTCCCTGGAGTGCTCTGCCAGTAAACGATGCAGGCGATGAGTATCTCCTGGAACGCTACAACATCCGCATGGTCATCAGCGGCCGTGATTTGGTGGCCAAGTCGGACAGACGAACGACGACTGCTCCTGTGATTCTGGCCAATCCTAGTTTTGACCAAAAGGAATCCCAGAAAAAATCAGCGATTCAAGGCATCTTCAAAACTCTGCCTCCCGAAAGCGAAAATGCGACTCGCAGCTTTTCTGCGAAGAGCACTCTCCCCAAAGTTCAACCGTTACCCAACACTGGCTTCGAAGCCTTGGCCATTCAACCGTATATTGAAACCTACACAAGCAAAAAAGCAGGTCTCTACAAAGAACAATACGCACTAGAACGAGTTGCTAAAGCTCTTCGCAGTCCGCAGATTGTGACCTTCGCAACACATGGTTTCTTTCTCCCGACTCAGGAAATCAAACAGCAAGATCGCAGCTTCGCCACGGCCGACAACACGCGGGCTGTCTCTCTGGACACGAACGGACAACTCATCGAAAACCCGCTCCTGCGATGCGGCCTATTACTGTCCGGATGCAACAATCGAGAAGCTTCAGTGGCTGACGATGATGGCATTCTAACCGGGATGGAAATTGTCAGCATCGACCTCCGCGGAACCGAACTAGTCGTGCTGAGTGCGTGTGAAACAGGCATCGGCGATATCAAAAACGGCGAAGGCGTAGCTGGGCTGCGACAGGCGTTTCAACTAGCCGGAGCGGAATCTGTGGTTTCAACGCTGTGGCAGGTTCCGGACCGCGACAGTGCCTTGTTGATGAGTAAATTCTTTGAAGAGCTGGCCGACGGTAAAACGAAGGCAGACGCCCTGAGGTATGCTCAGCTTGACCGAATTGAAAAACGTCGACAACGATACGGAGCTGCCCATCCTTTCTTCTGGGCGGCGTTTACATTGACAGGGAAATGAGCGAGCATTTGCTTCAAAATCCGTAATTCAGATTAGTACTACACTCATGTCGATCTTCCGCACCCTGAAACAACGCGGCCATGACCCCATTCGAACAATCATATCCGCCACGCAAGACTACTTGAAATCCGGTAAACTACCACCGCTACCTCAGAGGAACACTTCACTCGGCTGAAGTGTTACATGTTTCGTTTACTCGGCGTTTCATTCAAGCAGCAAGAATTGCCAGAAGGGGCCGCAAAGGTTCGTTTGATTCTAGCAATCAACAGTTCCAGTAAAACCATTCCGTTGACTGTGTTATTGAAAACGATTGGCCTGTCACCCGCAGGATTTCATGCTTGGCAGAACAAAGGAGCGTGCGGCCTCTATGGTGGCCTCACCGATCGCAATTCATTCGCTCGCACCAAGCCAACGCAGTTAACATCCTCAGAAATTCAATCATTCGGGACATGGTTGCTTCACAAGATTACCAACACGTCACGACCAAAGGTTTGTCACAACTAGCCATGCGACTTAACAAGGTCTACGCATCGGCAGGAGTTTGGTATCGACTGATCAAGATTCATCAATGGCGACGACTGCGAACAAGAATCTATCCAGCAAAACCCAAAGTCGGAATCCGTGAAGTGAAGCCGAATGAAATATGGCATGTCGATATGACTATCATTCGATTGCTTGATGGCACTAAGCTCTATCACAGCAGAGTGATCGGTATAGCTCAGAAAATACTGCCGGGTTGCAGCCTGAGCTCACGGCGTTCAGCGAATTACTTTGAGTCTTTCTCGACTATTTCTCGACTATTTACTGTACCAATATTTACTGTACCGAACGTCAGCACTATTCGAGCACTCGCCTTACCCTTGGATGCCAAGCATTGCTACCAAATGGCTTTAGTCTCGCATCAATCTCTAGATATTCAAATTTATCAAGATCAAAAAATGGACCGTCCCAATCGAACTTTTTTTGCACAGGCCACTACGTGAACAAGCGACTTAACCGATCAACCACCATACCCGATTATGATACAATTATGACTCCGTAAATTCTGTCTGACAGGTAGTTTCAGACCCGCCGCGCGCTCAACAAGATAACTTTGCCATGAATCGTTTGCAATTCTCTCGACTGGAGTCGATCAACTATTTCTCATGCGAACGTGTGGTTGTAGTTGATGTGACACTTCCCGAAACATTTCAATCGCACGACGTGATCAAACTGGTCTATCATAATCTCGCACTGATGCCGCACCCTCCTCAAGACGAACCATGGCTGCAAGATTTGGGCAGACTTTTGGAGAGTTCGACTTCCTGGCTAGATTCCGTTGCTGCGGTTGCTCAGTATTTGCAGCGCGTTGTCGTACGGTTTGATGGAAATATGTTTGTTGGGCTAACTTGCGAAATGGGGAAAAATCTGTTCGGCTTGGAGTGCTTGGAATTCGAATTGGGTGAGGCATGTGCATATGCGGCGATCCAGTTTTTCAAGCAGGCACAGGAAACGGGAGAGATAACAACAGAATCGATTCTGGAGCAGTTGTCTGAGATTCATGAGAAGTTTTCGTTGGGAAGTGTAACGGGACCCATCGTATCGGCTGCAAAAAGAATCGGAGTTCCAACGCGCCGACTCGATAGTAGTAGCCTTATTCAGCTTGGACATGGAAAATTCCAAAGGCGCGTTCGTCGATCGTGCACCACTAACACTGGGTACATTGCGGAATTGGTGTCTGTAAACAAATTACTGGTGAAGTCTCTATGGCGAGAGATTGGAGTACCCGTTGCAATTGGGAAGGAGGTGGCGGACGCAGAAAGCGCAGTTGCAGCATTAAGAGAGATTGGGGGGCCTGTGGTCGTCAAACCCATCGATGCGGACTATGGAAACGGTATCAGCGTTGGCTTGACAACTGCAGACGAAGTAAAGTCTGCGTTTACTAAAGCGAAACTTGAGGAGGGCGGAGTCATGGTAGAGAAACACATGCAAGGTGATTCCTATCGACTCTTGGTGCTAAATAGCAAAGTGATTTCAGCCGTCCGGCGTCTACCCGCGCACATTTATGGTGATGGAACGCATTCCGTCGCAGAGTTAATTTCACTCGCAAATGCGAATCCCAACCGTGGAACCGATCGGCGCTGGCCACTTTACCGAATCAATACAGAGAATGTAGATTGGGATTGGCTCAAACAACGGGGATTTGAAATGACGAGTATTCCAGCAGCCGGCGAATTTCTAACGCTGAGAAGGGATATCGATCACACCGAAGGAGGATCAAATCACGAAGTTCTGGAACAAGTTCATCCTCTAACCTTGCGGCAAGCATGCCTTGCCGCCGAGTGCATAGGTCTCGATCTAGCGGGGCTCGATCTGATGGCAGAGGACATTGGAGTTTCACTTCTCGATCAAGAAGGTGGATTCCTTGAGATCAACGCCGAGCCCGGTATCGGTTTGCATTTGTCCCCCATGTGTGATCGACCTCGCCCGGTGGATGAAGCGATTATCCGGTCCCTTTTTGCGGGCGACCTACCCTGCAGGATCCCTGTTGTCTTGATCCTCGCCGACGATCATCGGGATTCTGCTGTCAATAAATGGTTGCACAGCCAGCATCACCCTGCTGAATCCACGGCAATCTCATGCGAAGAATGTTCGATGGTTGGAGACATCCAGCTACATCCAAGGACGAATGACCTAGCAGATCGCTTGCGGGCCATGTTGCTCCATCCACAAACAACGATCGCGATTGCAGTGGCCAAATTAGAGGATGCAGTTCGATTGGGAGTGGGAGTGGATAGGCTTCACACGGTTGTTTTAATCGACAACACCGAGACAACTCTCGCGATTGAGAAAAGCGTTTTAAGCAAAACAAGACAGTTCCTGTTGAATGCATTTAAAAGTAGCGATAAATTTTACGGCCCGCGAAACAATCCTGTGCTGGACCTTGTGACGCATGACAAGTGCCGGTTAGTCGAATACCTTGTCCAATCTTGAAGTTCACTTAGGTTAGCGAAGTTCTGGAGCGGTTGATCGTGCGACTTCTAGGGCGGCCGCATTCGTCGATCCTCTCGCTGCAGCATGAGCTCCAAACGCTGCTTGCCTTGCCTGTTCAACGGTTGCGTTCCTGGGAGCCCATTGACGAGAGATCGAAATCGTCTGGCTAGGGCGTGAGTCGCTCAGATGGACTTCGGTAAATAATTGCAAAACGTGTTCAGATAATTAGCCGCCCACGCGACTAGCAATCGATGCGAATCCAAATCCAGATCGCCGCCTCGACGAATAGCAACGAATCAAGGATCTCTATTCCCTAAGTATCGCTTCATCTGCAATTCGCACTAATGAGGTCAAACGTTCCTTCGGCTGCAAGTTTAATCAGATCGCCTCGGATAATCTTCATGACACAAATTAAATTAACATTTCTGCCCCGACGACAAATCACGATAATTTATGGAAGGTCTCACCGATGAAGGAGCTCCTATGGCGGAAGCAGAAATCCTGGCGCAACTCAAAAAGATGGGAAATGAGGGCAAGCACGAGTGCTCAAAAACCACGATGCTCATGAACCTTGTCATGGCGACATGGGCAATACAGGCTACGAAGTACCATTCGCCCCAGACTACATCCAAAAAGTGAAAGCCCGAGGAGGCATTGGGAAGAAACGCACGTCTGCCACGTGCTGAACAAAATAGCTTTATCTTTAGTGTTTTTGCACCCTGCCGGGGAATTTTTAGTATTTTAGCGAATCGTTCTCACGATTCCATATACGATGTTTTTTTGAATCATCAATAAAGCGATTGAATACGCCATTTGTTACATCGTGTACAGGAATCTGCGTGAAGTTGGTACCACCAAGTCGCGATAGCTGCGTATCGAGATAAGATAACAATCGGCCTTGTAGAAGTGGATCATCGCTAAGTTCGATGCCCTGCGATGTATAGAACTTCACAGCAAAGCCACGGACATCGCGAGCACAGTCAGGTGATCCCGCGCTGCCGCCTACGGTGGAGAAACTGCAAAACACAGGCGTCTTTGCCTTTGGGTTGGTTAAAAACTCTGCACACATAAGGTCATCGTTACCTTCATAGCATTGGAAGAAACCTTTCAACCCGTATTCATGAAAGCTCCCAGAGGTACCGCATCTGCTCCTCCGATGTAAGCGCCAGGCATCGATATCGTTCCTCATTTGCGGCAGCTTTTGATAGCTTCCTGAACAACATAGGGGCGGTCTCCTTGCAAGCTGACTTGTTCCTTGGCTTTATCTACAATCGATGTAAGCGAACTGGATGTATGGGCTTCACAGCCGACCGCATCAATGCAGCGATCAGGCCCACGACCTTTTGTCATCTCCATCAGCCGATCGTAGACAGAATCTTTTTCAAAATTGATTGTTTCCGTGTTGCCTTCCGTTGCCGCCATCGTCAATTTCTCCTCCACACAGTCAATGGCGATAACGCGACCTGCCCCGAGCATCCAGGCACTTTTAATTGCGAACTGAGCGACTGGCCCGCATCTCCAAACGGCGACCGTGTCTCCTTTTTCCATTTGACAATTTTCTGCAGCCATGTGTGCGTCATAGAGTTATTACTCGGTAGTTATTCGACCGCTATGCTCGACGAACGCCCGGTGCGAGGGGGAGAGAATATATTCCACGTTCTTTCGGCATGAGACATGCTTACAAGGGAATTGGTCGAAATTCACCTTTAACACTGGAAAACATGATGGCTAACCAATTGCTCCAAGGAAAACGTATTGCATTTCTTGCTACTGATGGATTCGAACAAGTCGAATTGACGAATCCGTGGGAAGCTATCAAAGCGGCTGGTGCGGAGGTTATTTTGGTTTCACCGAAAGAAGGTAAAATTCAAGGCATGAGGCATGATGTGAAGGCGGACTTGTTTCAGGTAGACGAATCGGTTCACACTTCGTCTGCTGAGGAATTTGATGGCTTGGTTTTACCAGGCGGTGTTGCGAATCCCGACGCGCTTCGAATGTGTGAGGACTCAGTGAACTTCGTTCGGGATTTTTTCAAACAGCACAAGCCAGTAGCGGCCGTATGTCATGGTCCTTGGATGCTTATCGAAGCCGATGTGGTTCGTGGGCGAAAAGTAACATCGTGGCCGAGCCTGAAGACGGATCTGATGAACGCGGGCGCAAACTGGGTCGACGAAGAGTGCGTCTGCGACGAGGGTTTGGTCACTAGCCGAAATCCCGATGATCTTCCAGCTTTCTCTGCAAAAGCAATCGAAGAATTTGCGGAAGGCGAACACGCTCATCAAACTGTTTAGAGAGTTTGATTTTACGAGGTCTGGTTCCCCGTTCAAACTGGATGGTATAATCGATTGAGAATACATTCGTCGTGTTATCTCAGCTACTTTTTGTAGAAGAATGGTTTTATCAATTGGTTTACTGAGACAATCGTTGCATCCGACTTCGATGCGATTACTCATGTCGCCCTGAATTGCAACAGTCGTGAGGGGCGATGATCGGGCCAATGTACCCCAGCGATCGAAGTCCTTTCGCTGTCGAGTAACCAACTAGAGGTTGTATCTTGATCCAAGCTGTCGTAAATAAACTCGGTTTGTTGTCCATCATGCTTACGTTTGAGAGTCTAGATGTTTTTGGGTTGAGCCCGTGGTGTTTGGCACAGGCAACCACTAAGCCGTTTCGTATCAACGTGGTCGATCGCGAAACCAAATGGCCTGTACCGTTGGTAGAATTCCGAACAATAAATCAATTGCGATTTGTATCGGACAACGCCGGGGTGATTGCGATCGATTCACCCGAGTTAATGCAACAAGAAATGTGGTTCTATGTGATCGGACAAGGCTATGAAGTTCCCGCCGATGGCTTTGGATACCGAGGCCTTCGACTTATTCCAATTGAAGGGAGGACCGCTCGCATTGAGGTGACTCGAACGGCTATTGCAAAACGGGTCGGACGTTTGACGGGTGTAGGGCTGTTCGTCGAGAGTCAAAAATTTGGCGAGTATCTCGATGAACCCGAATCGCAAGTCTTTGGGTGCGACAGCGTACAATTGGCAAACTACAAACAGAAGCTATTTTGGGCTTGGGGGGACACAAACGTTGGAGCCTATCCACTTGGAATTTTTTCGATGACGGGGGCGACTACTAGCCTACGACCTTTCGATTCACTGGAGCCACCTTTGCGACCTCGATTCAAACCATTTCTCAATAAAGCTGGTAGGCTACGCGGAATTACGGCAATTTCAGGAAGCGGTCCTACTTGGTTGACCGGCTACGTTTCACTGCCTGATGAGAAGGGAACCGAACGCCTGGTCGCCTTTTATCGTAAAATTAAGCCGCCCTTGGACGTTTATGAAACGGGACTTTGTGTTTGGAACGACTCAACTAGCAACTTTGAAAGACTTAAGACAACGTGGGTTGCCGGTAGCGGACTACCTAAGCCATCGCTTGCCGAAGACGGCCATCCGGTATTTTGGACGGACGAAACTGGTCAGCGTTGGTTATTTTTTGGGAACCCTTTTCCACGTGTCAAACTGCCTGCAACTTTTGAAGCTTGGCAGGAACCCGATAGTTGGAAAACCGTTCTGGCCCCGACTAGTCTTCTCGCTGGTGTAAACGACCGCAAGATCACGCCTCAGTCGGGATCGATCGCCTGGAATGAATACAGAAAGCGGTGGGTAGCTGTGTTCGTGCAGAAAGGAGGCGAGGGTTCATTTTTGGGCGATCTTTGGTACGCCGAGTCGGAATCGCCAATAGGACCATGGGGACCGGCCACCAAGATCTTGTCGCACGAGAATTATACTTTTTATAACCCCAGATTATATCCAGAATTCAACGCGAACGATGGCCGTGTTTTACTGTTCGAAGGAACTTATACCGCAACCTTTGCCAACTCTCCTGAAAAGACGCCTCGATATGACTATAACCAGATCTTGTATAGGCTCGATTTGGATGATCCCAAACTGACCGCTTCACATTCGCTCGCGGAAAAGGACCGGTAGAAATACGAGTTTTTGTCATCTCAAACACTCTCACCACTATATTTAGGCAAACTATCTAGGTAAACTTTTGGATCGCCCAATTCTGCTGACTGGCGTGTAGCCGTTACTCACGCAGCGCATCGGCCACTGAATCTGGAAGTGGATCATCGTTGCAACGGATTCTTCCTACATCGGCATCCAGATCTCCGTCAAACCCTTAATGAAACCAACTGCCGACTAGAAATCTCGCAGCACGGTACCGGGCCGGGCTGATGAAAATGTATTTGCCTTGTTTTTATGGCTAACCGGCCGTAGGTGTAGCAAATTCTCGATAGGCGATTTCTCGCTTCGAGGTTAATGTAGTGCCGAGTTTTCTTCGACCTACGCCTTCATTTGTTTGACAGATATCGCACTCAGGCTCTAACGTACGCGGTTAGGTGTTCAGTCTATAAGCAACATCGGCATCGCGGCTATTAAGCTGGTGAAACCGCCTTTACTGTATACCACGTCTTGCAGTGATCCTTGTATCGCGTCACAACCTCTGCGATCGAGATATCGGAAGGCACTTCAACCGAGAAGCTATTCGAACAACCGGAAAGCTTTAAACGAGCAATTATCTCGTTATGCTTCCTCTGTGCCTCCTCTGATCCGAGCATGGTATCGCGACAGTTAATCGTAACGCGCGCTTGACCTGATGAATGTTCTCTTAACGAGGGGACTGTCATTGCTATGCCTGTGCCTAAGTATCGGGAAAAGTACCCGATACCTGATAGACACGGCGTAAGCCATGAATCGCATCAAAAATTATTCTAAATTCAATGAAATCATTGAAAAAACCTTCAGTGGACGATACTGGACTCGAACCAGCGACCCCCACGATGTCAACGTGGTGCTCTAACCAACTGAGCTAACCGTCCTTTTGTGTCTTGAGTTTCGCGTTTCAGATAAAATATAAATCAATTCAGCTGACAACGATAACGAGTTGAGTATGTTGTTCGCAAGTGGTGAAATCGTCAAGAGGTCGTTCTGAGAGAGTATTCAACGAGAAAAAAAAGACTCATAAGGCAAAAATTTAGCGAATCAGCGTTGACGCACCGGTTCCCGTTAGTCGATACTTTGGGGAATATAGACTCACCGCGGCATTTGTGGTGTTCGCGTTGATTTAGGAAGCGTTCTTAAAGTTACGGTCGAGCTTCCCACGTTGGTGATTGATACTTTTTCCTTACTATGAGGGTTTTGACAATCGAGAGGATTCAGACACGCGTTAACTCGCAAATTCGTATTTCACCCATTCGGGTTATTGATCAAGAGGGTGCGCAGCTTGGTGTGATAACCACAGACGAAGCTCTCAATCGAGCGCGGGATGCAGGTTTAGACCTGGTGGAAGTGGCTCCTAACGAAAAGCCACCTGTCTGTCGTATTATGGACTTTGGAAAGTACAAATACGAAAAGAGTAAGAAAGTCGGTGGCCAAAGTCACCAGACTAAGACCAAGGAAATCCGTTTGCGACCCAAAACTGGTGATCACGATATCGCCCATCGCCTGTCCTTTGTGGCCTGTCAGCGCCGGAGCGCGGCCGTTACCTGCGCCAGGCCGTCCAGTCCGTCGAAGGTCTTGACCCCGGACAGCCACGGCGCCAGT
>JANODQ010000122.1:0-2598 GCA_031412775.1 Pirellulaceae bacterium
GGCGGCTGGACCGTCGGCGGCATCACCGCGATGCGCGAGGTGGCGAGCGATCCCCAGGCCTTCCTGATGCTGTGGCTGGTCGGTTGGGCAATTGGCTGGATCTTCGCTGCCGGGACGATCGCCGCGCAGCTCGGCGGATCGCAAATCATCCGCGTGGTCTGCCGCGACCTGGAGATCAGCGATGGCATATTAAGCGTTCGCCGACGCTATCGGTATCGCGGCGACCAGATCCGCCACCTCGACAGCCGCGACCCCAACCCGACCGGCCTCCCATTCGGCAACGGCTCCCTGCACATCCCCTTCACCCGCCCGCGCCAGGGCGCGATCAAATTCGATTATGGCGCCCGCACGATCTACGCCGCCGCTTCGGTCGATGAAGCCGAAGGCCGAATGATCATGGCGTGGCTTGCCCCGAGGCTGCCAAGGAGTGCGGTGGGGGTGACCGAGTAGGGCGCGGACGGCACAGCGCTGGTGATCCACGCCAAGGCGGACGATTACAAGACTGATCCTAGCGGCGACAGCGGGAATAGGATCTCTTATGCTGTGGTGGGGAAGGGGAGGTAGGTCCAGTGTACCGTTTTCAACATTCGAGGCAAATACGTCTATAGGTCTTTCAGTTGCTGCATTAAACCAACAAGGACCAACCGAGCGCGTGTCTCAAAAACGCTTCCGAGCGGTTTAAAGTCACGCTTAGCTAGCTGCTCTTGAAAGAATCTCATAATCGCCTTCTTAGAAGGATTCTCCGTGTTCAGTGTAGCAGCGACTATTTGCAACGCTTCGTCGTCTAATAGATCCTCTATCTCCTTAAGTTCTTTAGAAAAATCCCCTAATGAGCAAATTGCCTCTGCGCGAGCCCCGCGATCGAGCGCGTACCTTTCCCGCTCTTTCAAGCCTGAGTTGTCATTATCAAGTAGGAAAACGAATTTCGTCCCCCACGTTGCACCCAACGCGATTAGAGAGTTAAAAGTACCGGACCCCGTCGCGGGTAGCAAACGTATGTCCTTGTGTTTAAACAGTTCAGACGCATAGCGGAGAATATAAAAATCCGATTTTCCTTCGACTACGACACTGGGAAATGATGCGTCAAACTTGCTCGGTTGAACTTCAATTCTGTCTATAATGGGCTGGAAGTAACTAGTCTCACTCGGGTGTTCATTGGCAAATGATCGGTAAAGCTGTGCCTTTACATCGAGCGATTCGTCCTCGATAACCGCAGACTCTACAACGCCTTTCTCGGGTGCATCAGCAGCATTTGTGACAATGAATGTCTGCTCAAGCCAATCGGGACTGATCATGTAATGCGAATGAGTGCTATAAAGCAGCATATTATCACCAGTAGCAATTTCTGGGAAGCTTTCGATCAACCGCTCTTGCGCTGCCGAATGCAGATTCGCAGCAGGCTCGTCGAACAGAAAAAGAACCGGCCTGTCTTGACCGCGTTTCGTTCTAAATTGCGTGAACAAAAGAAAAGCGAAAAACCAGCGAAAGCCAAGTGAACGATCTCGAATCGGAAATCTTTTGGTGCCATGCTTTATTTCTAACGAAATATAAAGATCATGATCGTCAGAATTGGAATATGTTTTGGTTTCTCTATTGTAAGTCCTTCCTTGTTCAACCCCATATTGAACCGAAATTTCCTTATCTCCTACTTCTTCGCCAAAAATCTTGTTCCACTTTCCAAAAACTACTTTTGTAATAGTTTCAGAGGTTTGATCTATCACTTGTTGAACGCGACTTTTGTCGTCATTTTCTGTCCATATGGGGAAAAAGTCGAGCCAGCTCTTTTTGTATCGATCATTCCTGATGCGTCTTGTTATGTCACTAATCGTATAAGAAATTCGACCTGCTGCTAGTACATCTTCAAACATCTGACGATAGACCAAGTCGTTGCTTCCTGGTCTTGAGGTGAGGTAAATTCTCTTTGGAAAGTCAAAGATGAAACTATCATGATATGCAACATCTGGCGTGTAGTTCCAGATTTCGCTATAAATGTTATCGTAGTCGTCTCCCTCGATTAATCTTTCTTTTCTCTCACCTTTCTTTTTACCCTTTAGCTCAAAATCGAACGTTCGCTTCGTCTTAACGTAATCTCCTCGTTCGAACACGTCTGACCTACAAAGTTTAAAGGTGTCCGGTATTTGGTCAGGGTCGACCTTGATTCCAACGTCGTCCTTTATGGACTGTGTAATCTCCTGCTTTTCTAGAGCCGAAACCGAGACCGTGGCTTCCACAGATATTTCACCTGTAAAACGGGCAAGCAGGTGGCGGGGCAACCTCTCCTTGGCCGCGTCCGCGTCATTTTTTGATTGATCTCGGTGCAAGCTTCGCGTGCGAAAATCAGGTGAAAAGCTATGGATGGCTTCAAGGATCGTTGTTTTTCCGCTTTCATTAAGACCAACGAGAGCAAATACGTTTGCACCCGTTGATGAACGCAGATCTAATTCCGTGTCTTTGATACCTTTGAAATTCCGGATCCGAAATTTGAGATAGCGCATTCAACCCTTCTCCCAATACGAACTAGTCAGGGCCGAGCATTGTCAGCTTGGGGCATTTTCTTAATTTTGCAATCATAGTTTTAGAATATCCCTCCACTCAGCC
>JANODQ010000123.1:0-21300 GCA_031412775.1 Pirellulaceae bacterium
GGCGATGGAACCACGTGTGGTGATGGCGAAGCGGCGACCGAAATCCCTCCATCAAAACTCCAGCGGTGCTCGCGCGAGTATTTCCCACGGACAAAATCTGGGCCTGGATTCTTCCACTCAATCGTAGCCCGATACTCTTGAGGCGGCTTGAATGACTTGGTCTGAACGCGAGAGGCTAAGATCGCGGCTTTCTTCTCGGCGATAAATGGCAAATGATGATGAACGTGTCCAATAGCCTTCGCGACGAGATCTCTTAACGTAACAACTCCGGAACTTGAATGAACGCCAGTACGATCCCAAGCCGCATCAGGCTGGCGACGGAGAATCCTGGCCGTTCGCCGACGGAGAATCGCCATCAACTCCAACTCTTCGTCAATCAATTGTTCTTGAAACTGGAGCTTATCGGGATACGGCCGCTCATCAACACCCATGAGAAGCGGATTATCGAGTGCTAAAGTTCGTTCGATGCGATCGGTAAAATAGATGTCGGTGTCCGCTAAATGACATACCACCTCTAGCGTGCTCCACTTGCCCGGAATCGGTCTTGCCTTCAACTCATCGGTAGTGAGTCCTTCGACGGCCTGACTCAATTCAAACGCACATCGCTCGTATGCATCGATCAACTCAGCAACGCTTTGAGGTGAGGAAACATGCGTGATGTAAGTGCTCACCGGATCGCTCAGGCTGCTGGCTAGGCCAGTTTTAGCGGTCGAAAATATCTCCGAATCATTGACCATGAATGTGTCGTCATGTTCGTAGGCAGGAGCGCAGCAACAGAGCAACTTCAGTTCGACCGTTCCATCGTTGTGTATCCAGTGGACCATACCAGGCGGAATCGAGATTGCATCTCCCTCGCCGACGCGTCTCACTTCGTTTTCAAAACACATCACACCTGATCCGTTAGTGATGTAGTAAATTTCCTCAGTCGCCTTGTGGAAATGAGCTTCCGTCTTGATCCCCGGCCCAATCGTTGCCTCGGCCAAACTCTGGTTCCGAATCGAAGAATTTCGATGCGACAACAATTCTCGAATAATCGAGCCGTCTTTCGTCGTAAACGCTTCACAAGCTTGCAGGGAAACTACATCCATCACAACAATTCTCCACAATCAAAACCATAGCTATTTAGACACGTCTCGCTGTTCGCCAGTATCTACGAGATTGGATTAAAGCTTTCGCTGCATGAGTATTTGATAACTTGAGCCTGAGCCGCTATCGGAATGTCCCAATTTCGGACGAGGCTCCAATGCATTTTGACAGCAACGAAATGTCGTTTCTTGACGCGCGCAATATACACGACATTAGTGCATGTTGGTTTCCTACCACAAACAAAAAACGCTTGGCGTTTGGTTAAAAAATACCGGTGCAGAGTCGTACAGCGATTGGTTTGTTGACAGGGCTGGTCATTTATTCAAGTTGTACACATGAGCAGAAAACGCGTTAACATTCGGTTTCCTAAATGCTCGACAGTTGGCGAGAATCGCGGCTAAAGCCGTTCGGCCAGTTGTTTATTTCAGCGGAAGATTTTTGCAAACGTGCTTAGAATGGAGCAGCATTTGCTACTTGAGGATGGATTTAATCGTCTAATTTTCGCCTGCGACTAAGCGTTGCGGTCATCCGAGAAGATCCATGTTTGGTTAAGATACTGTAGGTACTTAATCCTGTTCGATTCGGAGTTCGATCGACTGCGAGTTTGGTCCCCGGAAAATCAACTACAATGAAGCTAATTCATTTCGGTTGATTGAAAGCCACGAGACTTAGCGCCCCACGCTATTTTGCAACCTGTCTTACCATCGTGAAAAACCATCCTGTCCTTGCAGCAACATTTAATCCCAACAGAAAAGTCCTTTTAATGAAATCCTCTTTAGTCGGTATTGTGTTTCTTTTTCTACTAGGCATATCTGCCAGTACTTCTTTGGCAGATCGCTATGACGCAGATCGCTATGACATAGTTGTTTATGGTGGCACTAGTGGCGGGGTAACTGCAGCGATTCAAGCTTCTCGACTAGGAAAGTCGGTCGTGTTGATTGAGCCAACCAAGTTCCTTGGGGGACTCACGACGGGTGGGCTTGGGGCAACGGATATCGGCAACAAACGAGCGATCGGCGGAATTTCGCGAGAGTTCTACAAGCGAATCCACCAACATTACCTCAATACCGATGAGTGGACACGAGAAACCCGCGAGGCTTACTTCAAAGATCGTCCCCAAAACGATGACACGATGTGGACCTTCGAACCAAGTGCTGCTACGAAAATCTATGACAATATGATTCGCGAAGCCAAGGTTCCCGTTGTTTTCGGTGAACGTCTGAATCTTGATAATGGCGTTATCAAAGAAGGTCAGCAAATCGTCAAGATTGTTATGGAGAGCGGACGAACCTTCGAGGGAAGTATGTTCATCGATGCGACTTACGAAGGAGATCTGATGGCCAAGGCAGGTGTCAGCTACCACGTTGGTCGCGAGTCCAATCAAACCTACGGCGAGACCATCAACGGACTGCAAACCAAAGGTGCAGTAAGCCACCAATTCAACAAACAAGTCGATCCGTATGTGGTACCGGGAGATGCAAAGAGTGGGCTTCTTCCTGGCGTCACCCCAATGCCGGAAGGAAAAGACGGGGACGCTGACCATCGCATTCAAGCATACAACTTCCGACTATGCACAACCGATAACCCCGAGAATCGTCGAGCTTGGGAAAAGCCCGCCGGATTTAACGAGCTTCGCTATGAGTTACTGCTGCGAAATTTCGAAGCGGGCGACACTCGCATTCCTTGGAATCCCATTTGGATGCCGAATCGAAAAACTGATACCAATAACAACTTTGCATTCAGCACCGATAACATTGGGATGAACTACGAGTTCCCGGATGGGAACTATTCCTTACGAGAAAAGATTTGGAAAGAACACGAGGTATACACCAAGGGCTTGATGTGGACTTTGGCAAATCATCCACGTGTACCCGAGAAAATTCGTGATGTGTTCAACCGCATCGCACTCACAAAAGACGAATTTCCCGACAACGATAATTGGCCACGTCAATTGTATGTCCGTGAAGCTCGACGAATGGTTTCAGATTACGTGATGAGCGAAAAGAACTGCAAGCGAATCGAGGTCGTCCCTGATAGCGTTGGAATGGGTGCGTACAACATGGATAGCCATAACACCCAACGATACGTGACCAAAGACGGTTTCACTCGTAACGAAGGCGACATCCAAATCTCCGTGAGACCCTATCCAATCAGCTATCGTAGTATTACTCCTAAGGCAAGCGAGAGCACAAACTTATTGGTCCCTGTTTGCTTAGCCGCGAGTCACATTGCTTATGGCAGTATTCGAATGGAGCCAGTCTTCATGGTTATGGGCCAAAGTGCTGCGACGGCGGCCGCTTTAGCAATCGATAGCAAGACCACGATTCAAGACGTGGACTATGCAAAGCTTAAAGCACAAATGCTCAAGGATGGCCAGGTCCTGGACTTCGAGTCGCCACCGATTACCGCCAAGGTATCCGTTTCCAAGGAAAAGCTTAGCGGCATTGTGGTCGACGATCAAGAATGTGAGCGAACAGGATTTACCAGCGAAGGCCATTCCTCAACGCCTTTTATCAATACCGGTTATTTGCACGACGACAATTCCGAAAAGGGTTCCCAAAAAGCTCGATTCACTCCCAATCTACCGAAGTCAGGATCGTATCGCGTATCGATGAGTTACTCGATAAACAAGAACCGAGCGACCAACGTTCCAGTTACAATCCATGCTGCTGATGGCGATAAAAAAGTAATCGTCAACCAGCAACTGAAACCCACTGTTGATGAAGTGCTGTTTCCTCTCGGTGTCTTCCGCTTCGAAGCTGGAAAGAGCGGCTATGTAGAAGTAAGCAACGCCAATACGGACGGACACGTAATCATTGATGCGATGCAGTGGGTCGAAGCATCAAAGCCTTAATTTCTAATCAAAGTCTTCCATTACAAAGTCGGAATCTCGAAAATGATAATACTCAATTATTTCAAAGCAAATATTTTTATGTACACAAATCAACTTCTTATCCTATGCCTAGGGGTTTGCGTGGGAACCACGTGTTTTTCGACAAATCCTAAAGCGTTGATGGCGGCCGAACTTAAAGTTGGAGAAATTGTTCCGGCTTTCGAAATTACCGATGATTCGGGGTCGCTTTGGAAATCAACGGAGCACGTCGGAAAAAAAATCTTGGTAGTGTATTTCTATCCTGCCGACATGACAGGCGGCTGTACGAAACAAGCATGTGCTTTCCGCGATGACTCTTCCAAACTGTCAAAATTAGGCATGGAAGTCGTTGGTGTCAGTGGCGATAGCGTTTCTAATCATCAACTCTTCAAGAAGGAGCATCAATTGAACTTTACATTGTTGGCAGACACGGAAGGCAAGGTCGCCGAGCTTTTCGGAGTTCCTGTAACCCGCGAGCCAAAAACAATAAAAGTCGTTGTTGATGGGAAAGAGGAATCGCTCTCACGCAATCTATCCGCAAAAAGATGGACGTTTGTAATCGGTCTTGATGGTAAGCTTCTCGCTAAGAACACAAGTGTTGCCGCAGCAGATGACAGTCGAGCGGTGATTGAGACGGTGCAGGCGTCCCAAAAGTCGCGTAGTGCAGCATCGACAACCGACGCAAAGTAAGCAGTCGTTTATCAACTAATAAAGGATGTCAAAATAATGACAAGACAAAATGCAGTCGACTTTGATCAACGAATCTTGGATTTGTACGACGATTATGCGCACGGACGAATTGCGCGACGCGATTTCATTCAACGTGCTGCGGCATTCGTCGCTGGCGGGGCTACAGCCGAAGCGATTCTATCGAAACTTACTCCCAACTACGCAATGGCTGAACAAGTCCCTGCGACAGATTCGCGTATCAAGACAGAACAAGTCGAATATGAGTCGCCTCAAGGGGGCGGGAAAATCAAAGGGATTATTGCTTGGCCAGCGCAGGCAACTGGAAAGCTTCCCACCGTGCTCGTGGTTCATGAAAATCGCGGGCTCAATCCTTACATTGCAGATGTCGCTCGCCGCTTGGCCGTCGATGGTTTCTTGGCATTTGCGCCCGATGCTCTGTCGCCCCTGGGTGGGTACCCGGGTAACGACGAAGAGGGGCGTAATCTGCAAGCCAAACGAGATCAGGAAGAGATGAAGCAGGATTTTCTTGCCGGCGCTCGCTTTCTAAAGACACATCCTCAATCGAATGGAAAAGTTGGTGTGGTTGGTTTCTGTTACGGAGGTGGTATTGCAAATGAGTTGGCTGTTCGTGCTTCGGATGTTATCGCTGCAGCCGTGCCGTTCTATGGACGTCAACCTGAGATTAGCGAAGTTCCGAAGATTAAGGTCCCATTATTGATTCATTACGCAAGTCTTGATCAACGCATCAATGAAGGTTGGCCCGCATACGAAACTGCACTAAAGGCGGCGAATATTTCATATAAAGCCTACATTTACGAGAATGTGAACCACGGGTTTCACAACGATTCAACGCCAAGGTTTGATGAAGCGGCTGCTAAACTCGCTTGGCAACGTACCGTTGATTTCTTCAAGGAGCATCTTCGCACGTAGGAAGTAGTTGTTCGGTTCTATGGTGCAAAGCAGTTCCAAGATTCCATCATACACCCGGTACTGGGCTCTTCGGTGTTTACTGGTTCTCTTTGGTCTATCGCCGATACTGATAGCAGAGTTAATAGTTCGTTGTTTTTGCAATGCACCAGTTGTTAGTCGCTTTGACCCTTTCTAGATCGCGGCGAATTATCGCCCCTCTTTGTGAAGGACGGTAATAAGTTCCGTATCCCGAATGAAAAGTTGCGGCTGTTTGCGTCGGCAGAGTTTGAAGCTTCCAAAGCCAGTAATACGCGACGGATCTTTTGTGTAGGAGGTTCTACTACACAAGGAGAACCATTCCAGCCGCCAACAGCCTTCCCAGCATGGCTTCAAATAAATTTGCAGTTACTTAAGCCAAACGAAAACTGGGATGTAATCAACTGCGGAGGACTCTCATACGCAAGCTATCGAATGCTTCCCATCGTCGAAGAAATCCTGAAATACTCTGCCGATTTAGTCATTGTGGAATGTGGACACAATGAATTTTTGGAAGCAAGAGAGCTGGATGGTTGGCAGGAAGCAACCCCATTTATCAATCCGCTTTTTAAACTAGCTGAGTGCTCGCGATTGATTCAATTTGCGCAAAGAGCCCTCCATGCGAAGAGTTCGAACATATCAAATGAAACTCGCAAGACACGCCTTTCGAATGAAGTGATCGCGTTATTGGACTATCAGGGGGGGCTACAAAAATATCGACGTGACAGTCTGAATCATGATGCTGTGGTAAAGTCCATGCAGTGGAATCTTCATGCAATTGTGAGAGCCTGCGAAGAGGCAAAGGTGCCATTGGTTTTTCTCGTCCCAACATGCAATCTTCGTGACTGTCCACCGTTCAAAACGGATCTGCTTCAAAGCCTCGATCCAAAGATTCAACAGCGTATAACGTTCCATTGGACTCAAGCAAAAGCCTTGCGAGAAAGTTCCCTTGAAGGGAAGGCTGAAGTACGAGTGGCAACAGAAATGCAAATTGTCGACGAACTTCACGAGTTGCTTAAAATTGACCCTGATCATGCTGACGCAAACTATTGGTTGGGAATAATCGAGCTCGACAGACGCAATTTCTTGGAAGCGCAGAAGAATCTAATCCATGCGCGAGATTGCGATGTATGTCCACTTCGATCGACAAACATGATTCAGAGATCAATTCGCAAAATTGCTGATGAAACAAAAGTATGGATGTTTGACGTTGACGAATTATTCCAATCCGTCTCTGACCAAGCGATCGTTGGCGACCGATGGTTAGTCGACCATGTCCACCCTCGAATCGAAGGGCATCAATTACTAGGAGAGCGACTGGCTGAGTTCTTAGTAAATCAAGCATGGGTAACGCCTTCCGAAGAAAGATGGAAAGAATACCGACAAGCAGTTTACAAAAATCATCTCGCAAAATTTGGTGAGGAATACTTTTTGCGTGGTAAACAACGCTTGGAAGGTTTGATCATGTGGACGCAAGGTCGCGCGAGGAAAGGTCTGGCGCGTACTGAGGCCGAGCCATGACAGCGATCCTTGGCATCGCGTCGCATTATCATGATGCTGCGGCAGCGTTATTCGTCGATGGCCGCCTGATTGCTGCAGCTCAAGAAGAACGCTTCAGTCGCATTAAGCATGATGCGAGCTTTCCAAAACAGGCAATAGAGTACTGCTTGACCGAAGCCGAAATAAAGCCGGAGCAGATCGATTATGTGGCCTACTATGAAAAGCCTCTTTTGAAGTTTGAGAGAGTTCTTGAAACCTATCTTCAATCTGTTCCTTGGGGCTACCCGTTCTTTCGGCAATCGATTCCGTCTTGGACTCAAAGTAAGCTTCATATTCGAAAGGCCATTTATTCCGCTCTTCAAGGCGAATACCGCAGACAGATTGTGTTTGTCCCCCATCATCATTCACACGCAGCAACAGCTTTCTTTAACTCCCCATTCGACAAAGCTGCGATACTGACCATTGACGGTGTTGGAGAGTGGACGACCACATCGATTGGGCGCGGCACGGCAAATCGAATCGAGATGAAGGAAGAACTGTGTTTTCCACATTCCGTTGGTCTACTTTACTCGGCATTCACTGCATACTTAGGTTTTCGCGTGAACGATGGTGAATACAAGTTGATGGGACTTGCTTCGTATGGCAAGCCTGTCTTTAAAGATCGAATACTGAGTAAGCTAATCGATTGGCGGGCTGATGGATCGTTTCGATTAAATATGCGTTACTTCGATTTTTGCAGACGTGCTTCGATGATAAGTAAAGATTTCGAGGACTGCTTTGAGGGACCTTCGCGACGTCCAACTGACCCTATTACAGAACGCCATAAAGATATTGCATCATCTATTCAATCGGCTATCGAGGAAATGATACTGCGGATTGCACAGAAGACTTACGAGAGTACTCACGAGAAGCATTTGGTAATGGCTGGCGGGGTCGCGCTAAACTGTGTCGCGAATAGCCGCGTTGCTAGTGAGAGCCCCTTCGATTCTGTTTGGATTCATGGGGCGGCAGGTGATGCCGGGGGGGCGATTGGAGCAGCTCAGTTCATCTGGTATCAACTCCTTGGCAATCCACGGGATGCGAATTTTGCTATGACGAAATCAGATCTCTTTTTGGGGCCAAGTTTTGATAATAGCGATGTCGAAGCGCTACTCGCTGAGGCTGGATTTTCGTTCACTTCGTTTGAGAAACGTGCGGACTTGTGCGACGCCGTTGCGGGGTTATTGGGCGAGCAGAAGATAGTTGGTTGGTTTCAAGGTCGTATGGAAATGGGACCACGAGCGCTGGGTTCAAGAAGCATACTCGCAGACGCACGAGTGCCTGAAATGAAAGACTTGCTAAATCGAACAATCAAACGTCGCGAATCATTTCGCCCGTTTGCTCCAGCAGTACTTGCCGAGCATGCGTCGACTTATTTCGTAATGCAGCCAAGCATAAACTATTCGACTATGACTTTTATCGCTCATGTAACAAAGCAGTTCGATGCTTCACGAAATAGCGATGGTTCGTATGAAGTATTTCCAAGTGTTATTCATAGTGATGGCTCGGTGCGAATGCAAACTGTAAGTGAGACAGACAACCCAAGCTTTTACCAACTGTTGGCTGCATTCTATCGCCGCACTGATTGTCCACTTGTTATTAACACCAGCTTCAATGTTTTTGACGAACCTATTGTTTGTACTCCTCAAGACGCGATTCGATGCTTTCAGTCAGCAGAATTAGATGCGTTAGCCATCGAAAACTGTCTTGCAGTGCGTCAAATGAAGGATAGAAAGCCGAAATCAAACGATGGTGATCTTTCAACCGCGCAAGAGCCTCGAAGTGAATTTTTTGAAAAGGAACTGCGCTATGCTCAGAACAATAATTTCTTGAGTGGTATAGTAGCGAGCGGTCCTGGTGTCTGGCACGAGATCACAATTCTTCCCGCAAAAGTTATCGCTGAGGCATCCATGATCGTCACATACTTTGGAGTTTTTGTTGCTATGGGATTGTTCCGTCAGTTTTTCAATCTTGGTAGATTAGATTTAAAGATGGATGCCACCAAGGATTCCTATTGGATATCTTGCGATGAAGATCTCGATGAATCGTTTTACTTTCGTCAGTCTTGATGAGTGAGTTATTGGCGTCTATCGATGAATACTGCCGTAAGGTATGGCGGAATAATAGTTTCTTACCTTTAGTCTGTTCTCGCACCGTCAAGGAAATTGAATCGTGCCCTTGCAACAACAAGAGAATATATCCAGAAGCGACGATCTTGGGAGGGCAACCCATCCAAGAACGTCCGCAACGGATTTTGAAATAAAAGCCGATGAGCCTCAATTGTCACTGTTGCAAGATTTTTTCTATCTCGTCGTCCATGAACGAAGATGGTGGATGATTCCCCTTCTCATTTCGATCGGAATAATCTCTTTAGCAATCGCATTCACGTCGGCAGCAGCCGCACCCTTCGTATACACCTTATTTTAAGTAGATCGTACTCTTACGCGAGTTATCGATGAATGGCCTGACGGTCGCTTCGCCTTACCTAAAGCAGGACCGTACATTTCGGCTTCATACGCCGCCGACTGCTTCGAAAACTAATAAGCACGTCAACACAAATCGTTCAGGGAAAAAACCATCTGTCGATTAGCGTTTGCCGCAGTTCTAGCGAAATGTCGAGATTTTAGAAAACCGAGTCTAACGGTTATCGGCTGATTGCCCTGAAGAACACATCGTGACGTGCTTACAAACGATATATTGCTGTCGAGATGTGCGGTTACTTGTTTTGGGCGGAAGCCGCGTTTGGAGCGACGGTATTTTGAGACGGAGCGTTGATGGCCCCAAATTTAGGAAGCCGGGGGTTCGGAGTCGTTTGTATCAAAGCTCGACTTACGACTGTTTGATACGCACCTGAGGAAGTTGCTGGAGCGGTATCCGTAATTGCGATCTGCGGCAGAGGCCCCTCGGGGATGAGTGCCGATATCGCTAGCTCCATTGATTCGACTCTTGCTGAAGTCGATTGCTGCGATTCAGCTTGCTGCACAAAAATCGGTGCTTTGCTCTGAGCAGACAGAGAAAGTACTTCCCGAAGCTTTAGATGGCCCGCATCTGTTAATTGATTTGATTCATCAAAGAAGCAATGTGCGAGCGTATTAAACTCCTGCCATCCATTCGCTTTCATGACTTCAAAGGGAGCCACTACGGCAGCGGCATCTGCCGAACGAAATGGCTGAGGCCAAGCGGAATTTCGCATCCGGTCAGTGTGGCATTCCTGTTTAATCTGCGACCAGTTCACACAACCGCTGGAAATACCAATTACGGCGACTAATCCGAAAGAAATTCCGCGCTGAAACGATAGTTTTTCCATGGACGCGATCCTTCGCTACCAAAACAAATCAAAAGAGAGACATTGGTTGTATCGTCTTGATCTGTGTCATTACCTCGATTCCTACCCGCAAACTCCCCAAGTCTTCGTGATCGTCAAAGTCACTTGGCATACACCCCCGAGGGCCGGTGGCGAACTGAGCCGCTAACGCTAGCGGCATCGTTGGATGTTCCTGCGCAAGTGGGTGGTAAGTCGTTTGAACACGGCTCTAACGCCCGAGGCTCAATTTGTGGGCCATGAATTATCCGGACTAGCTGTTTAACTGAAAAATTCTTCCCTGGCTTCTCTTAAAAAAGACTTCCGTACGTGGCGCTCTTGTAACTGGCCTTATTTGCTGATTCGGTAGAGTATCGGGTGAGAACGAATGAGCAGGTCTTCGTCGATGACGGCGAGCGAAGCGTAGGTTTCACCGAAAAGCTCGTTCTTTGCGATTTCGCGATACTTGTCCTCGGCAGCGATTACGGTTGTGACCCCGGATTGGCTTGTGAAATAAATTTTTCCTTCCGAGCAAATTGGGCTAGCAGAGTAAGTACCGGGAATGCGTTGTTGCCAGAGTCGCTCACCATCGCTTGTGCGAACGCAAGTCGCAACTCCTAGTGAAGAGACGCAAAAGATTTTGCCTTCGTACACAGCAGGCGACGAAATCTCGGGGACTTGTCTCCCCTTTTTCCAAACGACGTGCGACTGCGAGACATCGCCACTACCGTCGATTCGAATTGCATACATCTCAGGCTTCATAAAACCCGAGCAAACAATCGCGACACCTTGATCCACAATCGGTCTCGGAATTAACGAGTATCCCGTTCCGATGCTTGCTCGCCACCACTCCGATCCATCCTTGGGATTGTAAGAAACCAACCATTGCGCAGTTGTCGAAAGAATCTGCGTGCGATCGGATTGTCGTACGATCAGTGGCGTTGAGAAGGCTCTTTTAAATGCGACCTTGTCTGTATTGATTGGAGGCCTGTTTGTCTTCCAACGTGGTTTCCCTGTGGCTGTATCCAGTGCGATCAAGTACTGCTCGTCCGCTCCGTCGCACGGGATAATTAGGATATCGTCAAGCACCACGGGGGTGGCTCCTGAACCGGTGATATCATCGATCGCGAGTGTTACGCCCCACAAAGTTTTGTAACTCCTTCGATTGATGCAGTAAGTTCCCAGTGAACCAAAATGGCAATAGACTCGCTCGTCATCCAAGATTGGCGTTGGCGATGCGTAGGAGTTCTGTGCATGAATAGGAGCAGGATTTGCGATGGTTGCCAAAGTTAGCTTCTGCAATATCGTCCCGGTGTTGCCATCAATCTCGATTGCAAGAAGTGTAACACTTTCTACGGTTTGAAAATCGAGTGCTCCGTGGGGATTCTCCTCAAGTGTTTCTTCGACGCGATGTTCGACCATAGCCGTTGTCTCGGCAGATGTTAGCCAAATCCGGTCGGCATAAACCACCGGTGATGACCAACCTCGTCCGGGTATTGTTGTCTTCCATTTTGGCTTATCAAAGATCCCGCCCCATGAAAGAGGAAGATTTTTTGCGAGCGAAGATCCATCGCCACGCGGACCACGAAACTGCGGCCATTCTTCAGCTGTGGCGGCCATGTTTTGCATCATCACTGAGCATAAAAAAAGCCCTTTTGTTAATGGAAGCCTTTGAAGATTCATAAGAATCGCAAAGCATGCGCGCATCATGACAGCTCGCTTGCCCATCGTTTGCCTGAGACGTTTGAGACCGAACACTCAGGCAGCGAGTCTAAGAACGTTCTTCCGTAGGGCTTGGTGGTAATTCTCGGGTCCGCGATAACGACCATCCCGGAGTCGGTTGCCGTTCGTATCAGGCGACCAAAACCTTGACGCAACTTGATGATCGCTTCCGGGAGTTGGTAATCGCGAAAGGGATTCCCACCACGATTGCGGATCGCTTCCAATCGTCCTTCCAGCAGTGGATGATCGGGCACGCTGAAGGGAAGCTTCGTGATGATCACGTTTCGCAATGCATCACCGGGCACATCTACTCCTTGCCAAAAACTATCAGTTCCAAACAGGATTCCTTGCGGATGCTTTTTGAAGGCATCCAGAAGCTGTCCACGAGGTGTTCCATCGGCTTGGCTATAGATTGCAAGATTCATCCGCGACATCCAAGGAGTCAATCGATCCACCATCCTTCGGAGCAAATCGTAGCTTGTAAAAAGCACGAACGCGTGTCCTTCGGTCAATCCAGCATAATGCTGAATGATCGATGGTAACATGTTTTCAAACTTCAATCGTTCGCTAGAAGGGTCAGGTAAGTCTGTCAGTAGTATTAACTCGGCTTGTTTGCGATAGTTAAACGGGCTCCCGAGTTGCTTAGTCCTGGAGCCGGTCGCTCCGATACGCGATTGAAAAAATTCGAATCCTCCGTTGCGACCACTGGCGAGTGTGGCGCTGGTCATGATCACGCTCGGGACTTTTTGAAATAGCATCTTTCGTAATGTGGGGCCAACATCGATCGGTGAACAACGCAGTATGATTTTGCTCCCCATCCGATTGGTAGTTTTCTCCATCCAGTAAACCGCGTCCTCTTGAGTTTGCTTGAGCCACGCTTCGAGCGAAGTCGCAAGTGTTGTCAATCGATTACTTGCCGAAAGCAGATCTTGCTTCACCGAGGCGACGTCATGATCCTTTCCGTAACGTTCGAGTTGTTTGGCGAGTTCTATGAGCTTGTCCGACAAAATATTTTCGACGATCTCTTTATCGTGAACTCTGCCGTTATGCTTGGGCTTGCCGTCATACCATTGCACAAAATCATGTATCATCTCATCCAGTCGTTGGAGACACTTGTGGCAAAGCTCTTGAACTTGCTTTAAGTCCAAAGCGACAAGCAGGCCTTTTCCGGTACTGGAGTTGTAGAGCTTTCGAAGCGTGTAATCGATTTGCGAGCTACTGACGCTCAGCCCCAAGTGATCGCTTGCTACGGCTTCGATCGTATGACATTCGTCAAGAATCACTGCGTCATAGTTTGGAAGGATGCTCGCCCCTGCATCGCGAAGGGCTAGGTCTGTGAAAAACAGAGCGTGATTGACAATCAGGATTTGTGCGTTGTGAACGCGACGTCGGGCTTTGTAATAAAAGCACTTGTCGTAAGTCGGACATTTACGCCCCATGCAGTTACCGCTGTCACTTGCGACTTCATCCCATACGGGCATGGTCGGCTTGAACGGCATCGTGCTGCGTGTTCCATCATCGGTCGCATCAGCCCAACCGACGATCTGCCTTAGTTGGCTGTAATCCGCTTCGTTACCAAAAAGACTTACCGCACGTGATTTGGCGAGCTGCATTCTGCGGAGGCTAATGTAATTGCCGCGGCCCTTCACAAGCACTGCAGAAAACTCACGCGGAATCACGGAGTTGAGCAGCGGAATATCCTTGGCCATCAATTGCTCTTGAAGGCTAATCGAGTGCGTGCTGATAACAATGCGACGGACTCGACCATCATCGTCTTCCTGCCCCGGGTTAGAAGAACTTTTTTTGTCAGCTACGCCTTTGGCTTCTACTGGTTTTAAGGAAGCGGGTTTGCCTGGTGATAGTTTTCCTTCGTTACTGGTTGCATGAAGAATCGCGGGGACTAAGTACGCGTAGCTTTTCCCAACTCCGGTTCCCGCTTCGACAACCAAATGCTTTTGATCTTTTAAGGCGTCCGCCACCGCAGCGGCCATCTCCAGTTGCTGCGATCGGTGTTCATATGCGGCTATGCGTCTCGAAACGAGCCCCATAGGCCCGAGTACCGCATTGACCGATAACGCATCCATCCAATCGTTTTCCTAGTGCAAAGAATTTATCTCGAAAATTGTATACGTCGAAAACGATTTTGGGTTACACCAATTCAAAATCGGCTGTAAATCGATGCTTTGTAGAAACTGGCGTGCGTAAGTTTTCTCAGATCGTTAACATACATGGTATATGTCATTGGAGCGTATTTGCTTATAAATAGAAGTTGTTGAGTTTCCATGAACGGCTTCTATCAAGGCAAGGGATTTTCGAATGGCTGCGTTCAATGTTATGGCAAACGGCCTCACTCGTTTTCGACAACTCGGTTGCGTTATGCTAGCGAGCTTCGTCGCAGTGTTAGCACTGGTTGGTAGCTCGGTCAGCGCCGTCGAGCGTCAAAAGGCGGTGGGTACAGTTGCCTCGAGCGGATTGTCGATCGCTCCTGCTGATACGGACATCTACATCGGTGGTATGAACCTGCTGAAACAATGGAAGAAGTTTGAAGCGACCCAATTATATCACGATATCCAAGAAAATCGGTTCGTGCAGTCGATGGTCACGCGAACAAAAGGTGAATGGGAAGCAAAAGAAGGACAAGTCGGCCAAGTTCGAAAAGCTATCCAAGACCCGAACATCATGTCGTTGCTGGAGATGGGTTCTGACATGATCACCGAAGAGGTATTTCTGTTCGCAGACGGTCGACTCTCCGAGCTAGTTATCCAAGTTAACGAACTGGCCGACGAGGTCAATACTTTAGTAGCTAGCGATGATACTGATGGCGAAAATATTAAAGAGTTCTTTATGTCACTTCCAAAGTCCGAAGTGGATGAACTACAAATTCCATTGGTTGTTCAAGGATTCAAGGTCTCCGACTTGGATCGCGTGCTAGATAAAATCGACCAATTGGAAGGACTTTTAAGGTTAGGTCTGGGCAGTATTCCAGAAGCGGCTCCATTCGCGGAAGGACTTGAACGAGTTGAAGACACACGCGGAACTCGTCTCGCTTGGACAATCGATTCCGAAATGATTCCTTGGGAGCTTTTCGCAGATTCCGAGGACTCGGACCCGGACGTAATGGAAAAAATCCAAGACTTGGTAGACGGTCGTCAGTTTTGCTTTACGATCGGTCTGCTCGACAGTTACATTGTAATTGCTCTTAGTGAGTCTTCTGAAGACGTGTCGGAACTCGGCGGCAGCGAGTCGCTTCTCACCCATGCAGACATGAAGCCTGTGAAAGATTTGGCATCGCAGGTCGTTACCGGTATTAGCTATGTCTCAGACACCTATGCAGATGCCAATTTCCAAGCGAATTTCCAAGACTTCTTCACGAAGAATAGCCGCGCGATTCTTCTTGAACTCGAAAAAAATATCGAAGGAGATTTCCTCGAAACGCTTGAAGAGCTTCCTGAGGATTTAGCATGGCTCGATGAAGCAATCGGTGACCTCGTCCCTGATTTCAGGGGCCAAACCGCAGTTTCATATTTGACGGATAACGGTTCAGAATCGGTCATTTACAACAGAACCGAAGACGTTGTTTTTGATTCGCTTAAGCCACTTACCGTTTTGAATCACGTCGGGAAAGATCCGATCGTAATCCTCTCTGTTCGACTGCAAGATCATCCCGAATACTTTGCGACTTCTCGCGAGATTTTTCAGCGGATAAAGGTCTATATCGAGGCATTTTTAGAAAGCGACTATGCCGATGAAGACCAACGCGAAAAGGGAACTTTTGTGATGGAGAATGGATGGCCGCTTCTCACTGAACTTGCTGACATTTGGGAGGAAAAATTCTTACCGGCGATGAGCGATGGACAACATGCTTTTGTCCTTCAAGCTGGCAATCTTGAAAACAAACAATGGTGGAAGGACATGCCCCCGTCGAATGAACCGCTTCCTCTACCCGAATTGGCAACAATTACAGGGATAACGAGCAAAGAGGGAATGATTGAAGCATATGATGCACTCTTCAAATGGTTCGATCGCGTTCTCGTAGTCGTGCGAAAAAGCGACCCCGATTCCGTCCCAGCCGGTTATGAAATTCCTCGGCCAGTTGAATCCAAGGCAGCAGGCGGTGTTCAGTTTACTTATCCAATTCCAGCAGATTGCCCAGTTCCCGAGTCGATGGCACCTCACACATTTTTCACCGAAAACTTTATGGTTTCGTCCTTTAGCACGAAGCAAACGCAATCGCTCATCACCATGCAAAAGAGCAACATTGCAAACCCTTTACTCAACTCCGAATCCCCGAAGGCTTCGGCCGCGTACATCAACCTTGGTCGACTATCTCAGTTGGCTATGCCCTGGATTATTTATAGTTTCGAATCCCAAGGCACGCCCCTGGATTCGGTGATCGCTCCCGAGGAAGGCCCCATGCCAGAGGTGAAAGCTCAGGATCTTGTCGACCTTTGGAAAACGCTTAAAAATCTTGGCGAGCTAGCTTCGAGTACGGTCGCCGGCAAAGACGGCGGTACCGTAACAAAGGCCCAGTTCTCCATGCCCATGCATTTGGGACCAAAATAGAATCCGGCCCTGTCCCAATTAATACCTTGCTATAGTCAACCCAGCTCTAGACATTTGCCGGATTTTTTATTCTGAGACGGTTTACAAAATAACCCCGAGGCAAGCTGGCTGAACTTTAATTCCTAAAATCCATGGAAGCAAAAAGCCGTTGCGTTAGGGGGGGATTTTGAAATTAAATGTCTTCCAACCAACTTGGCGGCGTCGCAGACAGCAATCTCAGATTGACTGGTGATACCCGGCTAGTGAAAAAATCGCAAATTTGTTGCAAAATTGAACACACTTATCGTTCGATGTTGAGGATTTGCATCAGGAAAACAGCTCCCTTGGGTCCTGTTGCTTACGGCAATATATAATCTAAGCGTTATTATCGTTATTATGTTGGGACAACTTTAACGATTAGGCCGTAAATCCTAGCTTGAAGAGCACTAAAATCACAACCGTGCAATCGTTGAGTCTAACTCTTGATGATTGGCTCGATGATTGGCCCCTAAGTTGCATATTGGGTGTCTGTTGAGTGCGAATTCCTGCTGAAGCGGCAAATCGGTCGATTCTGCGAAACCTCACAGGTAGTAGGATCTTCTTTATCCGGAAGATTTTTTTTGAAGTCGAGTTACAAATTTTCTCGGACTCCCGATAGCCTTCTGAGAAGTCCGAAATAGACTTAAATAAGTCCGTTCACAGAATCTGATGGCCAGTCAGATTCCATTTTGCTTTGGTGGAGTAGTAAAACATGTCCGTTCGCCGTCGTTTTAGCCGTCGTTTTAATCGTCGATTCCAATTAGCCGCAACTACCTGTCTGCTTGGTTGCATGCCGGTTCACGCAATCGTTGCCGTCAGGGCAGTGGGAAGCGATTCGGCAATCGTGGAGCGGGGAGACCCCCAGAAGCAATCATTCGTACAACAATCACAAGTGGCCAACGTTCAGAAAGACTCGGCTGCCAAGGCTGCACGTTTGGCAACCTTCACGCCACCGGTCGGACAAAGCTATTTCGCTCTGAGTCTCAAGTCAAGCTTGAAAGAGTTGGATGCTGCCGTTGTCGCCGGTAATTTAGCTCAACGAAAAATTGTCATCGTGTTCGATACATCCGCTTCGCAAACGGGCGTTGCCCGAACCGAGGGGATTGCATCGGTTCGTGACATGGTCGATTCGCTTCCTGCAGATACTCAAGTCGCACTTCTGGCTTGCGATGTAGAAACGATCAATCTTTCGGAAGGCCTTCAGCCATCCTCGAGCCCTGCGATCGACAAAGCGTTTGATCGCCTCAACGCTCGCGTTCCACTGGGCACGACCGATTTGGAAACTGCTTTACGTACTGCTAACAAGCTGTTCGGAGATTCGACTGGCAATTCGATTGTCTACATTGGCGATGGAGTCATTCGAAGCCGGACCATGAACTCGTCCGAGTTTCAGGCACTTACTACATCCTTAGTTGAATCGAAGACGAGTGTTACATCGATGGCGATTGGTCCGGTGCTGGACATCGAAGGTCTGGCAACACTTGCCAATCATACTGGCGGTCAAGTCTACGTTCATAGCAACATGCGTGGCAGCCAACAACAGGTTGGGCTCGAGTTAGCGACCGCTGCTTTGGCACCCGTATTTTGGATTGATTCAGTGAGCTTGCCGAAGTCTATTTTGACTCACTATCCATTGAATGTACCGCCGCTGCGATTTGATCGCGATTCCATTCTTGTTGGAACTTGCGACAACACGGGCGGGGCGTCCGAGCCTCTTGCGATCGCAGGAACGATTAGTGGTAAGAAGGTATCGATGTCTTGGAACGTTGTCGCCGAACCTAGCAATCCTGATTTTGCGTTCGTTGGTAAAGTTGTTGAAAAAGCGTCCCAAGATCAAGGCTTATACTTGCCGACCGCCGGTTCTGAAGTGTTGCGTCAATTGGGAGTGAGTCTAGCTGAGAACTCTGCTGAACTTGTTAAGACTGGAAAGTTTGCTCTCGATTCAGGTGACATTGAAGGTGCGCGGAGGATTGCGGCTGAAGCACTTGAGCGAGATCCAAATAATCTCGAAGCACAGAATCTTTTAGACATAATTTCCAAGCAATCAAAAGCCCGCGACGCTAAAGCCGACGCAGCCATGCGTCCACGAAAGTTCCGCTTTATCCAAGTCGCGGCAGACGATGACATTTTCGGTACACCGCTGTTGGACAACGCAGCCGCAATCCCAGTACCAGCAGCCGACACGGCTGCTGCCGCAGCACCAATGATCGAAGCGGCTCCTGAGCAACCAATCAATCAAGCATCAGTAAGTCCTCGCTTACCAACGCCTCCAGCTTCAATGAGCAACGGTGCGACGGGCTATGGCCCGTTGGGAACCAACATAGATGGACTCGCCGAGCTATCGACCGCAGGCGATCTTCTTTCACGCGAAGAAGGCTCTCGACGCTTAGCAGCCGAAAGATTCGAGACCGAAGTCCGAGCCATGCTTCGCGATTCGCAATCAGCCATTTTGCGCGACCCAGTGGGTGTTGAAATGGGACTCAAGGCAACTCTCACAGACATTCGCAACGCCCCAGAATTAGAACCAGGTGCGCGGGCACGACTAGCCGCTCTTGTATCCGCGCAAATCCAATCAGCCTCTCGAAGTGCGGCCGAGTATCGCGAGCAAGCCTCGCGAACTGAAGCGGTCCGATCCGCCGCTTCTGCCAGCGAGCGACTCCTCGCAGAACGTGAGCGCGCGGGTGCTTCGATTCAACAACTTGTAGAACGCTTCAATGCACTACTCAGCCAGCAGCTTTACGAAGAAGCGAATACGGAAATCGCTCCCGCCATCAAGGCACTCGACCCACGATCTACCATTGAACGTGTTACGGAAGTCGAATCGAGTATCGCGGCTAACTGGCGATTGTCTCAAGATGTTCTGTATGAAAAGCGTCGCGGATTTATCGACGTGATGTATCAAAACGAACGGGCTTCTATTCCTGTATCAGACGAACCACCAATCGTTTATCCACCTGCTGACGTTTGGCGCGCGCTGGATGCTCGTCGACGAGAGCGCTACGGCTCGATTGACTTGTCTGCGGGTGCAAGCCCCAGCGAAAAGCGAATCTACAAGGCTCTTAGCCAAGAAGTGAAAGTTGACTTCACCAACGTCCCGCTGCGAAACGTGATCGACACGCTCCGAAGCGATGTCGGTATTCCAATCATCCCCGATGAAACAGCGATCGCTGATGCGGGCACAGTCACGCTTGAAGATCCAATTAACTTGTCTGGCGTTCCTGCGATTTCGCTTCGATCAGCACTTCGACTAATTCTTGAGCCGCTCGAACTGACTTACGTTATCGAAGACGAAGTCATGAAGATCACGACTAAGGACAAAGCATCCGCACGCGTTCTGCGACTGTATCCAGTCGCAGACTTGGTCGTGCCGATCATCCAACTCGGTGGTGGTGGTATGGGTGGAGGAATGGGCGGCGGGATGGGTGGTGGCGGTATGGGCGGTGGCGGTATGGGCGGCGGTGGTATGGGTGGTGGCGGTATGGGTGGTGGCGGGATGGGTGGCGGCGGTGGTGGTGGCATGTTTGATGTCTCCGACGTCCCAAGCAAATCCGATGCAAAGCCCTCGAGCGAATCAGTCATGTCCAATGCTAAAGAGATCGTGAAAGCCATCAACGCTGCCGATGAGAAATCCCGACCCGCTCTCGAGCTAAAATTAACCGTCTTGGTAAACGACCAACTCACTCAAGCAAAGAAACTTTTGAATGGCGAGAAAACGGATGAACTCAAGCCCAAGTTCCAAACGATCATCGATGTAGTATCGATGGCGCTTCGTGAGGGCTCCCCACAACCTTGGATGTACGAAGCTATGAGTTTGTCGATGCAAGTTTGCGAGTATCCTGCTGCGGATGTTAGACGCGTGCTCCTTTCGGCTATTGACTTCAGCGGCGATATCGAAGATTCGATCAAGATTGGAAAGTACCTAATCAAATACGATATGGTCGCACAAGGCTTGGAAGTCCTTCGTGACGCTTCTCGAAGCGAACCCCTTCGAGCTGATATTTACGAAATTGCATTGCCTGCAGCAGTGAAACTGCAAAGCAATGAACACCTACGGTGGACTTGCGCAGGTGTACTGTCACAAGTGTGGCCTGAGTCCAAGTCTGACTTGGTTGAACAAGCCGAGATTGCTGCCAAGGCATCATTCATACGACTCACCGAAGCGGGGCGTGTGATGGACGCGAAGATATTCGAAGGACAACTTAAGAGTGCGATGAAGCGAGATTTGGTTGTTAGAATTTCTTGGACTGGGCAAGCCGATTTAGATTTGTCGATCCAAGAACCTTCCGGGTCGATCTGCTCGATAGCCAATCCACGCACGATCAGCGGTGGTATCTTAGTCAATGATGGTTCTGCGGCGAGCTCGAAAGCAGCCGAAGTTTCTGAAACCTATGCATGCCCTGAAGGTTACACCGGCGAGTATCACATTTTGATCAATCGAGTGTGGGGCGAAGTGGCTGGCAATAAGGTAACCGTGGATATTCTGAGCGACTTCGGATCGCCTGAACAGAGCTATCAACGCCATCAGATTACACTCTCCGATAAAGATGCGCTCGTGAAAGTGGCT
>JANODQ010000124.1:0-10669 GCA_031412775.1 Pirellulaceae bacterium
AAAAACAACCCCACAGTAGTTGTTTTTTCCACTTACCACATGATAAGCCGTCAGCACTTCAAATCCTTCACGAGTGACCGCGACGATTACGCCGCTTCCTTGGGTCCCCTCGGTATGAACACTGTCAGGCTCAATGTTTATCTCAACCGAAGCGAATCGAAGTAGATCCTTTATTTGTGCTTCACTAATAATAAGGCTGTTGAAACCGTTACCAGATAGGGAATCAGTCTTCGCTTCCCGATTCGTGGCTTTGCCACTCATGGAGATCGGAATGTTCGCGTTTTCACTCAGTATCTCGGCTTTCGGTCCATCAATGTTCGGCCCCTTATCAGCATCTCGATCAGCAAGTACGGGCATCATCGCATCCGATTTGCGTACGTTGTCGCCGGATGAAATACCCGTTGGCACGTTGTAAAAACCCAGGAATACAAGCTGCGCAATCACTGCCCCTAAGGCAACCATCGCGAGAACAGGCTTCCACGAATCTTTTCTGCCGTAACGCGTTTTTTTCGCGAATCCTCTATCCTTCACTTCGTATCTTCATTCATAAATTAAAGTTGCGAATATGTGTTTTCTGCTAAAAGCTACTAATAAATTTTTTTTACGCGTGAATCGTCTCAGCCTACGGTACGACAACCGGCGATTGAAGATCGGTTCTTTCCACATCAGCCGCCTAGCGTCAGCCTGCGGTTAGTGAAAACCCAACAGAAACCGCACGCTGACGCGTGGCGGCTTACGAATAATCCAGGCTAGCCTTGGACGGTCAGTCGTATTCCTTGCGTTTGAAAGTATTCCAGGTACTATAGTAACCAACAAAGAGGCAGAATATTGTGGGTGAGAATTCATTCACCCCAGTTTTCCATTTGATTCTTTTCGCGCATGGTTCATGAGGGGTAAGGACTTTTATGGTTCGATCGAAAGTTGACGACTCCGATGGCGACGACATGGACATCGATCTGGACATCACCGGAATTCTTCGCCGGCGATATCCTCACATTACTCTCGGAATACTGATCGGCGCGACGATTGCGACGATCTATTTCTTCCAACAAGTCCCAATCTACGAATCCGTTCTTACAGTGCTCGTCGGACAGCGTTCCACGGAACTTGCGACCACTGGAACCTCTCGTAGCGGAGACAGTGGCACAACTGTCCAGGACGATATTCTCGCAACGCATATTGAACTCATTACAAGTCGCAGGATACTCGAGAGCGCGATTTCTAAAGGTGGGCTCTCGATAAACCCTGGAGAGATTCAGCAGAATCTAAAAGTCTCTAAAGGTGGAATCGGTCAATCTGAAGGAGCTAGTATTCTCCGAGCAAGTTACCAGGCAACAGATCCAGACGTAGCAGCCAAAGTTTTGCAATCGGTGTTCGATAGCTACTTTGCTTACATCGAAGAAAAGTCGCGGAATGTGGGCGACGAAGCGGCAACATTGATTTCAAATTCCCTTGTCCAATGCGAGAAAGAACTCAAGGAAGCAGACGAACAATATCGAGCATTCTTTGCGGCTTTCCCAGCCATCGTAGGCGGCGGTGGGGATCGGCTAGAAAACATCCACGCTTTGCGATTGCAAAAAATTGAGAGCGAACTCTCGGATGTGCGAAAATCTCTATCGCAATTTCGTTCGCGTTACGAAGTCATCAAAGACTTTGCCAAAGGTAAAAAGCCTGAGGAATTGACAGACATCGAAGTGATGACGCTCCTGAATCAGGAGGAAGTCATGCGATTGATGACCGTCGTAAACATCAACAGTGCATCTTCTCGACAGCCGACTTCGCCAGCCGAAATGATCCGGGAAGCCGCCGGTCGCCTTGCCGTCAACTACGAGCAAAAGTTGTTGGAACTCAACACTAAGAAAGAACAGCTTGAAGCAACATTAGGGAATAGCCACCCTATGTATCGATCCATTTCTCAAGAAATCGCAACGCTAGAATCTTTCATTGAAAACGCAAAGAGGAGTGCGGCGAAGCAAGATTCAAGCGATCCGGATACTAAATTGCGAGTAACGCCTTCGCAAATGTTAGTTTCTTACGTTAACGTTTTAAGTCGTGAGATTCAAGAATCGCAAGCAAGAGAAAAGGAGTTGGTTGAATCAGCAGCGCAAGAAAGTAAGCTTGCCAAAGAAGTTGAAACCGCCTTCCTCCAAAGTGGCTCTTACCGATCGAGATTGGACCGAGCACAAAGTCGATACGACCAAGTTTTTGCGAGGCTTCAGGAGATCAGTCTCACTAATAGCGCGTCCGGGTTTTCGACCGATCTCCTTGTTCCGCCGACTCCAAATCGTCTTCCGGTCTGGCCAAGTAAAACGAAAATCGCTGCATTGGGAATTCTTGCTGGAGGAATGCTTGGGTTAGGACTGGCGTTTTTAGCCGAGATGACTGATCGCACGTTCCGCGATCCAAGTGACGTGGAAAAATTGACGAACACATCGATCCTTGCACACGTTCCCAAACTTGATCAAGCAAAAATCAAGAAAAATCAGAAGGTAACTTATGTCATCTCTCCGATGGTCGCGACATTTCACGCCCCCAGTGGCAGTGCGTCGGAAACCTTCCGAGTCCTTCGAACTGCGGTTCTCTTTCTGGGTAAAAAGGAAAACAAGAAGGTCATCATGGTGACCAGCCCCAGTCCCGGAGACGGTAAATCGACCACGGTCTCGAACCTAGCAGTATCGCTTGCTCAAGCCGGTAGAAAAGTCCTCTTGGTCGATGGCGACTTACGTCGACCCACCGTCGCAAAAATGTTTGGTATTACAACCGGGATTGGTTTGACCGATTACCTTAAGGAAACTGCCGATTTTCAATCCTGTTGTCATTCGTGCGAACAGGAAAATCTTTCGATTTGCCCGGACGGCGCGATAACTTCTCATCCAGCCGAATTACTCCAATCGGACCGATTCCCTGAGTTTTTAAACGAGGCTCGCTCACATTTTGACATAATTCTCGTGGACGCTCCGCCACTGTTGGCCGTCGCCGACCCCGCGATTATCGGAAGCGTCGTAGATGGCTGCTTCCTTACAATTCGCATCGAACGGAATAACCGGACATTGGTCGAACGCGCTTGCGAAGTCCTTTCGGATAACAGCACTTCGTTAGACGGCATCATTATCAATAGCCTCACATCCCAAAGTAGCGGGTACGGATACAGTTCGTACAACTACTACAGCAAAAAGGAATACGGTTATGTCGATACCTACCGTCGCCAATACGCTGTACGCACGGAAGCCCCAGCGCCAAGCAACGGGTTCTTGACCGGTCCAACCGCTGCCCCCGCAACTCCCAAGAACGGACAACTCGATCCCGTCGAAAGCGAAGTCTCCAAGTCGTAACGAGTTACTGGCACATCTAATCTATTGAGAAAAATGGACACGAGGTCCAGTTTCACTCAGCCCGCCCACGCGGCGCATCGGGTTTGCCCGGTCCGTCGCAAATGTTCGGCGTCATCCGGCCCACCCGGTGCCATATGCTTTGTATCAAAACTGATTGCTACGTCATCAGCCGCCTGGCGTCAGAGAGCGGTTAGTAAAAACGCAATAGAAACCGCAGGATGAAGCCAGGCGGCTGATCTGTCGAAAGTAGGCGGCATTGCCCGCTCGCACTCCGCGTTGGATCGGGCTTGCCAGGTCCGTCGCAACATGTTTGGCGTGCTACCAAAGCGCCCCTTGCCAAGAAAACATTAGCTGTCATTATCAGCTCTCCGGCGTGACAACTCAATTCAAGAAAATTCGCAAATTTTTTCAATGATTTATTCCGTGTGAAGCCCACTTAAGGTGCCACTAAACTCGAATCAGTGTGCACGAACAATCCCTTCACATCGCACAGGACCCGCTTCACAATTTCTTAAACTCTAAATCGAATTTAAATGCTACTTCCAAACGAGCCCCGAGATTATACTCGGCACTTCGCGTGAATTGGGGGGGGGATTCCCGAGTACTTTAGGTGAATCGCAGCGTTTTAGCTGATGCGATCCTTTCGTATTCGGATCTTCACGATTGCGAACAGATTCCACCCCGAATACACGTGTAGAATTGGAACTGCGTTGGCGTTTTGGATGATTGATGGGGTGAGCATGCTGTCACCCAAAGGAACGAAGTTTAGGCTCGTCATGGCTTCAGGCAAAACCAACTTCACACTGGCATGTACCCGTTCAATAAGTCGGACTACTCACAATCCAGGCGCTACCAAATGGTTGCGTGGCAACATGAATTCGTGCCCAAGCAGCCCTTTGGCCGCTCGGCCATCACTCCAATGGTCCATGCAATCAGCTAAACAGTCAATTTCAGTGATAAAGCATTCTCTAGCAGGCAAGCTACTCGCAGATTTTCGACCCGCCCGTGTCATTCCCGTCCGCGTCATGAAGGGGCAACGATAATGAGCGTTAGTATTTCGGAGGATTTCGACGTAGCATCAACCTTGCCGCGACTACCCGAAAGAGAGGTGGCGACAAGGCCGTTGTCGCCAGCGCTGAATGAGTCGGACGCCCGGTCAAAGATATCGGCATCTACTGCCTTCTATCTCGGTCGCCGTCAAGCGATGAGAGATATCGTTAGTAGCATCCCGCTGCTTTTGGTTGACATCGCTTCGGTACTGGCGTCGCTTGCGCTATCGATGATGATCGTAACTTTATCGAGCGGGTCGACTGCTCTAGCACATCCAGTGTTTGTTCTCATCGCGACTGTGATGACTTTGGTCTGTCATCATGTTCATGGCTTGTATCCAGCTTGTGGACTAACTTACTCTCTTGAGTATCGTCGAATACTACGAACATGTTTGCTCGTGTTAATGGCGCTCGGCTGTGGATTGCTACTCCAGCGAGATTTTTCGCAGTTCCCGTTTTGGGAGTTTGCTGTCTTTGCGAGCGTCTTTACGCTGGGGTTAACCTCTTCGCGATCATTAGCTAGGCACTTTCTAGGTGCCTTTGATTGGTGGGTACAGCCAGTCGTTCTGCTTGGTGATTCGCAGGAAACTACCTCACTCTATCATCGGTTAAACAGTTGTCGAAACGAAGGCCTCCGAGCAATCGGTATCTTGTATGACCCTCGGTCTCATTGGGATCAACCACAAGATCAAGTAAGTCAAGTTTACATCGGCCCTGAATCGCAGTTGGAAGAAATTCTTCTGAGAACAGGCACCTGTCGCGTTGCAGTCGCCGGAATCCAGCCATTGCAGCAGTTCGATTGGAGTCGGCTCCAAGGGGTTCCGCATGTGATGACTAGTTCAGATCTTGGTCACCACCCGACCGAAAAGGTTCGATTGGTAGATCGTGATGGTCGTCTCGAGCTTCACAGTCATTCGACCATCACATCTCCTGGGGCGTTGGCAGCCAAGCGATTGATGGACCTTGCGTTAATCATTGCTGCGGCTCCCTTTTGGGTTCCGTTGGTGGCTGTGATTGGTATCGCGATCAAAATTTGTGATCCCGGTCCCATCTTTTATCGTCAGTCCCGTGTTGGCCGATTCCGAAAGCCCTTTCGAGCTATCAAGTTTCGAAGCATGGTTTGCAACGCCGATCAAAAGCTTAACGCTTACCTAGATGCACATCCTGAATTGCAGTCCGAATGGCAGTTAACCCACAAGCTTAAAAACGACCCGCGAGTAACTCGAATTGGTGAGTTTTTAAGGAAAACCAGCCTCGACGAATTGCCCCAGTTGTGGAACGTTCTGATGGGTGAGATGAGTCTCGTTGGCCCGCGTCCGATCATCGACTGCAGCGACTACGATCGCGAATACATTGAAGATCATCCCGAGGTATTTGAGCTCTACAAGATGGTTCGCCCCGGGATAACGGGACTTTGGCAAGTCTCCGGTAGAAACGCGACATCCTATTCTGCACGAGTCTACTTCGACCGCTTCTATCTCAACAACTGGTCACTCATGCTAGACGTTTTCATCCTCTGGCGAACCATCAAAACCGCCCTCTTCCGAGAAGGCGCGTGTTAGAGTTTCTAGTGGCTAGTGACTAGTGACTAGTGACTGGTGCCCCCTCGTTCCAGGCTCCGCCTGGAATGCCACTCACCAGAGGCTCCTCCTCGACTCCCCTAGTTGCCAACGCGAAAACTAACTAGCAAACCACAATGATTGACCGCCACTAGCCACTAGCACCTAGCCACTAGCACCTAGCCACTCAACTCCATGCCTATCGAATTAAAACCCTTTTCCTGGGAAAGGATGATCGAAGCTGTGGAAGCTGTTCGACAGAGAGCCCTTCGAGCGACCGCTGCACTTTCGGCAGCTCATATTCCTTATGCGGTCATAGGCGGCAACGCAGTCGCTGCCTGGGTTGCACGAGTCGATCGAGCTGCCGTGCGTAACACGCAAGATGTCGACATCTTAATCCGACGCACCGATTTCGAAGCCGTAAAAATTGCGCTCCAGCGCGAAGGTTTCTTTTACACAAAAGTACTCGAAGTCGATTGTTTCCTCGACGGGCCAGATGCCAGTCCACGCGACGCGGTACACATCATTTTCGCAAACGAAAAAGTCAAACCCAAAGATATAGAAGTCACAGCAGACGTGAGCGAGACTGAAAAATCAGAGGACTACGATATCCTCAAACTAGAGTCGCTCATACGCATGAAGCTCACTTCGTTTCGCGACAAAGACCGAGTTCATTTGCGAGACATGATCAGCATCGGCTTGATCGACAATTCCTGGCCATCCCGATTCCAAAGCGAACTAGGCACCCGCCTCCAAACCCTCCTAGACGACCCCAATGGGTGAGGGAGTGGCTAGCATCTAGTTACTAGTTACTAGTTACTAGTTACTAGTTACTAGTAGCTAGTCACTAGTCACTAGTCACTAGCCTCTAGCAACTAGCCTCTCCGCCCCTCCCATGCCTTCCACTCTTCATCTATCACTCGCCGAATATGACTCGATGGTCCATGTGGGAGCCTTTGATCGTATTGAGCGCAGGGTTGAACTGATACGAGGCGAACTCATTGCGATGAACCCAGCCGGACCGATCCATGATGACCTGATCACTTATCTGACCGATTGGTCGGCGGACAATCGCGATCGAGAGAGAACCATCATCACGTCGCAAACGGGATTGAATCTTCCAGAGCAAGTCAGCAGGCCCGAGCCGGACTTGCTCTGGTTGCGGAAAGATCGCTATCGAAACGCACACCCCAATGCGCCAGACGTTCAGCTTGCCATCGAAGTCGCCTTCAGTAGTCTTGCATACGATTTGGAGCAAAAGCGACTGCTGTACGCTGCAGCAGGGATTGTCGAATATTGGATCGTAGACGCGATGGCATCCTGCATCCATGTTTTCATGAACCCTGAACAGGGCGATTACAGCACCAGGCAAATTTTCAAGCCCGGAGAAACACTCGCCCCGCAAATCAACCTAGACGCCAAACTCCAACTCCAAGATCTCTTCAACTAGCAACTAGCTTCTAGTTTCTAGCTTCTAGCTTCTAGCCACTAGCCACTCCCCCCTAGCCACTTAAAAAAATGTCGTACGAGTCGCTTGAAGTTTGGAAACGATCCTTCAAGCTTTCAGTAGCGATTTATGTATCGACAAAAGATTTAAGAGACTTCGGGTATCGCGACCAACTGACTCGCAGTGGATTGTCGATACCATCGAACATTGCCGAGGGTTATGAGCGAGACAGCGACGCAGAGATATCGCAGTTCTTAAAGATAGCCAAGGGTTCGGCGGGCGATTAAGGACACAGATTCTGATAGGCATTGAAGCAGGTATTTTGAAATCAGAGCCGTCAAAAGAATGGGCCGACGAAGCAAAGCAACTTGGCGCCATGCTAGCCGCCCTAATCCGCCGCCACAAATCAAAACCTAAGATCTAGCCACTAGCCACTAGCCACTTAAATAATGTCCGATCTCCCATCCTTCGCATCACAGTGGGTCCAGCAATGGAAGAATGCAACTCCGCTTTTGCAGGCCATACGCGACGAAGAACTTCGTCGTTTGGAGCCTGAGATGAAGGGGGTTGTAGTTGGTCAATTGATTTACGATAGATATCCGGAACGGCACGGAATGGTAATCATGCAAAAGTGGTTTACACGAAGACATTTGATAGCGGAATCAAATTTAAAAAAGGATGGATGACGTTGATTTGACGGGTCTGATTGTATTCGCTAATAGCGCACGCGATTGGCAAGACATACGTGGAATCCTAATCCGCAGTGGCAGTTTACTTGATTGGAACCTAATCGATTCCGAACTCAAAGTCCTCGCTGAACTCAAAGAAGAACCAGAAATCCTGGAGCAACTCTACTCCCTCCGAGCAGAACTAGCCCCTAGCCCCTAGCCACTCTTTACTTCCCATTGCCAACTGCCAACTCCTCTCCCCCGCCAACTGACTACTGACTACTGACTACTCTTCTCCCCCCTGCCAACTGACAACTAGCTCCTAGAAACGTGTTCGATCTACCTTCCATACTTGAAATTTCGGAGCAGCTGATGGCACTCGATCCATCGCGGTCGAAGCCAAGCGATTTGCCGGGGCGATTCGGGCGAGTGGTTCGCGATGTTGAGCGATTGCTGCAAGCATGTGTAGCTGACGCAACGGTTGCAGGCGGTTGGTCCGTGTGGCATTACGGATATGTTGGACGCGTTACACATGACTTGGACATCGTAATCTCCCATGAGCATGAAGAACCATTAGTGCGATTGAGTTCCATGTTTGGCTTTCGCCCTCTAGGCGTTCACGAGGGCAATTGGCCAAAACTGGAACACAAAGAAACCGGCATTGAAGTTGACTTGATGCCCGAGGGCCGGCGTCCAGGCTTGGCTTCGAATTTGGGACCAACGCCTATCAGGCATCCAAGGGACTATGCATCTTCCGATGGGCTTTTGACCTACGTATCGATCGCAGGCTTGTTTGAATTGAAGCTTGGATCTTGGAGAGTCAAGGATCAAGCCGACCTCATCGAACTGATCAAAGTCAACGGGCATCGTATGGATGCCGTTCACGCCCATGTTGCGGGAATGCATCGTGTGCTGAACGAACGATTCGAATACCTGGTCGCTGCAGCTAAAAATGAAACTAGCAACTAGCCACTGCCCCCTGACTACTGCCTACTGACTACTGACTTACTCCTAAAAAAGCATGAAAACCGCAGAAGTAACGACCAATGGGCTAATGCAGTCGGTATTGCTACCACAGGACTTTCACGTAGAAGGGAATGCAGTGTTAGTGAAACGCGTTGGCCGGGCCTTGCTATTGATTCCTAGTGATGCAGCCCCTTGGGAAATGTTCAATCAAAGTTTAGGCGAATTTACAGAAGATTTTCTTGAGGCGAGGAACCAGCCAACCGACCAAGAACGAAGCATAGATATCGATTGAAGTATCTTCTTGACACCAACATTTGTGTCTTTGTCATTCGCCAACGATTGCCGAAAGTCTTACTCAAATTTGAGCAGTTTCTTCCTGATGATTTGGGAATATCGACTGTGACATTGTCGGAGTTGCGTTACGGAGCGGACAAGAGTAGTAATCCAGACAAAAACCATACTGCGTTGAATTCTTTTTTAGCACCTTGATTGATCGTCGACTTTGATTCGCAATGTGCGGATTACTATGGAAAGTTACGATCCGATCTCAAGCGGCAAGGCACACCGATTGGCCCGCTGGACACATTGATTGCAGCTCATTGCCTTAGCCTTCAGGTTCCATTAGTAACCAACAACACAAAAGAGTTTTCGAGAGTCCCAGGCTTACGCCTAGAAGACTGGACAGACTAACCACCGCCCACAGATTACTGATTACTGCCCACTGCCAACTGACAACTCCCCCGATGTCTACCGCACAAATCTATCCAGCCCTAGACGTTGTGCCCAAATCAATCACCGATGCGGTAATTCGCAAAGGGATTGACGTTATGACCGCCCAGGCTGACGGTTCGGCGACCGTTTCCGATGAACAACTACTGCATCGAGCCACGGAACAAAATCGATTACTTTTCACGCAGGACGCGGACTTCTTGGAAATTGCCGCGCGTTGGCAGACTCAGAGATTCTATTTTCCAGGAACCCCTACGAACACCAACTGAATTGCAGCATAGGACGAACAATCGAAGACTTGGAACTGATTTGCAAGTGTGCGAAATCTGAAGAACTAGCATCCCAGATCACCTATCTACCACTGAGATAAGTCAAAGCGTTTAAAGAACAACAACCCCCTGCCCCTTCCTACTGCCTACTTCTCTCCCCCTGCCAGCACTTCCCCTCCCTCCCATGCTTTCCGTAGAGCAACGAAACCAATTAATCCGTGAAGATCTTGCGAAACGCTATCCGCACGGCAAAAACTTCAGTCACGACATAGGGAGCCCGACCAGGGCGGTGGGGCATGCAAGTGGTATTGCCACATCAACAGCAATTGTTCGAAGCTATCGCAAGGATCATCGAAGATCGAGTCAACACGTGGAGCCTAACCAAGTAATTGATGTCTTAGTCAACGCAGGAATCCAGCGATGGGTCTTGATGGGGCTTTATGGTTACGTTGGATATTTGGCACAACCTCGAGCCACTCAAGACGTCGACGTGTTGGTTGGGGAAGACGAACTTGAAAAAGCTATTGCTGCGATTGAGAACCGTTGGCCGCTTCTCCAGATTGAGAGGCAAGAGGTGGTTGTTCGATTTCGGGACCCCGGCGAGATTGCAATTACTGGTGAAATGAAGCAAGTCATCGACGTTATGCTTC
>JANODQ010000125.1:0-9509 GCA_031412775.1 Pirellulaceae bacterium
CTTCACACCAGACCGTTCGAGAGACCTCGCCAAGTTTCTTTCGGGTGGCGAGCGGAATCGGCTTCTTCTTGCGAGACTTTTTCGTCATTCTTCCAACCTACTCGTGCTGGACGAACCGACGAACGATTTGGATGCTGAAACGCTTGAGTTGTTGGAAGAATTGGTCGCTGCTTATAAAGGAACGCTCCTGCTCGTCAGTCACGATCGTGCATTCTTAAATAATGTTGTCACGACTATTTTCGCCGTTGATGGTTCAGGAGAAGTAAAGGAGTACGGCGGAGGATATGACGATTATCAACGCGCGAAAGCAGCAGAAGATAAGATTTCGGATGGCAAGGAATCGGTCCCTCCAAGCTCCTCCGGCAATTCATCGATTAGCAGTGCGACGATCGCTAAACCTGCTGTTAAATTGAGCTTCAAAGAGAAAAAGGAGTTGGATGATATGCCCAAAAAAATTCAGCTTCTCGAAACCGAGCAAGCAACCCTTCACGAAGCGATGGCGGACCCTGGTTTTTTTAAGCAAACTGTTCCAAAACGGACCGAGGCGACCTCGCGATTGGCAACGATCGAGCAACAGCTTGCCAAGATCTATAGCCGATGGGAAGAATTGGAAGCAAAACAAAACGGCGGTGGCTAAGGTAGTAGTGGGAGTCGATCTAGATTACCGCTACCAACGGTCTCAGCCCGACTGTCTCACAGCACACCCTCGCCGTTCGCTTTTCAAGCGAAATTGTTAAACATTGCGTCAATGATATAGCGTAAACTATGTCCCTATTTCTCCAACTGACGTGCGATGCGGTCTCTCCCTCGATCCACACTTTAACAACTTCCCTGTATTTTTTCGTAGAGTAAATGTATGCGATCTTCAGTCAGTAATGTCACCCAATCAATCATGTCTTTGAATGATTCGACTTGTCAAGTTGCGGTCGCTTGGCTATTCATTTTTGCTTTTATGAGCGGATCGAATCCAACGCAATCTGTATCAGCTGAGTCCCCTAACCCAGCGAAACTTTCATCATCGGATAAGGCTGCGACGATTCTTGCTTTAGAGAAAGCCATACAGCCTTTGGTCAAAGACTATAAAGGTGACGTTGCGGTTGCTCTGCATCATTTTGAAAGCGATACACATTGGTCGATTCGCGGTGGCGTAGCGATGCCTACTGCAAGTCTCATCAAGCTGCCCGTGATGATTGAAGCTTATCGTCAAGTCGAAGCGGGCAAGCTCAAGCTCGATCAACGCATCGAGATGACGAAGGACGATATGGTTCAGGGGTCAGGGATCCTGACAACCCATTTTTCGCCCGGCACGAATATCTCGCTTCGCGATGCGATTCGACTGATGATTGTGTATTCGGACAACACTGCCACCAATTTAGTAGTTGATGCGATTGGCTTACCATCGACGACCAAGACCATGACGGAACTTGGGTTTCCTGAGACACAGCTCAATGGAAAGGTCTACCGCCGCGACCTATCGATTGCTCCCGAGCGAAGCAAGAAGTACGGATTGGGAAGTACGACGGCCGTTGAGATGGTGACTCTTTTGACGCGACTGAAGCGAGGTGAATTCGCGACGCCCGAGTCGAACGAAGCAATGCTGGATCACTTGGTCAATTGCGATGACAAATCATGCTTCCCGTTGTTGATGCCAAAAGATGTCAAGGTTGGGCATAAGACTGGAGCAGTCACACGCGTTCGTACCGACGCGGGTTTGCTGATGGGAAAGGGTTGCACGATAGCGCTTTGCGTACTTATAGATAACAATGCCGACACGCGATGGACGGATGATAATGTTGGAAATCGTCTATGTGCGGAGGTTGCCAAAACCGTTTATGAAACTCTTGCTCCAAAGGAAACTGAAACCAAAGCCGACTCGTCCGATCCAAGCGAAATGAAGATCGGTGCCACAGGAGAGCTTGTCGAGGCACTCCAAAGAACGCTAAACGCTCGCAGCAATCCGTCAGTCAATGTTTCGGTCGATGGCGATTTTGGGCCGGGTACAGAAGCTGCTGTCAAAGCATTTCAGAGTCAGAAAAAGATCGAACCTTCTGGTTTCGTCAACGCGGCTACTTGGACCGCTTTGGGTGCACTCATTGAAAAAGATGAACCAGTTCCATCGCCCGCTGCAGTCAATGAACAGAAACTTCCTGTCACTGCGGCTGACGATCCGTTTGGTCCACCCCAAGTTACATGTGCCGGTTGGACTATTGTTGATGCAGCCACCGGCGAGGAGATCGCAAGCAAGAACGCAGATCAGAAATTGCACATTGCAAGCACCACCAAAATCATGACCGCCTATGTCTCGCTCGATTATGTTAAAAACCACCCCGAAGTATTGAAGGAAATGCTGACCTTCTCCAAGCAAGCCGACAACACGAGTGGGTCAACCTCGGGCGTTCGAGCGGGTGAACAACTCCCGGTAGGCGAACTGCTCTATGGGCTGATGCTTCCCTCAGGCAATGACGCGTCGGTTGCTATAGCTGAATTCTTCGGTAGAAAGTTTGCTAATGACGATAAAATCGATGACCGCGGTGCGTATGATCGGTTCATTGATCAGATGAATGTTGTGGCAGCAGATCTAGGGATGAAGCAAACGCATTTTACAAACACTCACGGTCTGACCGACGAGACTCATCTTTCTACAGTCGCTGATATGGCGAATCTTACCAAAGCTGCTCTGAGCATCCCTCTGTTTCGAGAGCTAGTTTCCTGTAGGCAGCACGGTTGCGAAGTGATGGTGCCTGGTGGATACAAACGCAACGTACTGTGGCAGAACACGAATCGACTGCTCGGTATCGAAGGCTACACAGGAATCAAAACAGGAACAACTAACGCCGCCGGTGCATGCTTGGTCTCAAGCAGTCAACGGGAAGGGCGAGAGTTGATCGTGGTCACGCTTAAGTCTGCCGATAGCGACGCTCGCTACATAGATGCTCGAAACCTACACGCTTTCGGATGGCGTAAGCTGATCGAAAAGAAGTAGTCGTCTTAAGAAAGATGTTTTGCCGAAAAGGTGATTCGCTGGATTGCCTGGATTCATTCAGGGATTGAATAGATTGAACTTTTTAATCCCTTGTGTATTTATGCTAGATAATCTGCCCGTCGATCAAGTAAAGGTTCCTCTCAATGAAAATGAAATTAATTGTTGCTAACGCGTTCCTATATGCATCAACGACGTTTGCTTTGGACTTGCCGCCAGTCCCGAAGGCTACGATTGCGGTGAAGCAAGACTTGCAATTTGCAGATGACTTCGAGGGCAAGGTTCCGGATAAAGTGTGGCATCGCGTCGTCCCAACATTCACCGTTGAGAACGGAACGCTAAAAGGGACTCAGACTCGCGATGTAACAATCCCTGCCAAAGACGGCAAACCAGAAGTGAAGGCCCACGCTGCCGTCCATGGGCTTGAGGTGCCGACTTCCAGTAGTGTTGTCGAGGTGAAGATTTGTTTCGAAGGGGCATCGATGATTGATATCGAGTTTGATGATCGTGCCTATAAAGGAGCTCATTATGGACATCTTTGTAGAGCTCAATTCCGATTGAACGGCGTTACTATCATTGATGAGTGCGAGGGCAATATGCGAAACGATATTCGTGAGATGAGGAACGACCCGTCTAAAAAAGCCGAAGTCGCAAAGCTTCTTGTCGGACGACAAGTCACCTATCCATTTAAACTACAAGCCAACCAATGGTACACGGTTGCTATCGAAACAGTGAGTGATTCGATGCGAGTTACCGTAGATGGCAAACCAGTCGCTTTTCTCAAGTCGCCCGGCATAGCTCATTCGCCAAAATCGAAAATTGAATTGGGTGTAGCAGGCAAGAACGGCTACTTCGATGACATCAAAGTATGGTCTGCCGAACCAACGCAGCCATAGCACTTTGTCCAGTTTTTTAACGGGGATTTGTAGTCGTAGCAAATGTCGTAAGACATCTGGAGTCTGCGACTTTACTCGGTGTTCTCATTGACGTCTGAGTTCTCACGAATTCAGCTACTGCCTCAGGGTCAATTTATTAATGAATTGCCTTGGAAAATGTTTGATGAAATCTCGTAGATCATTTTCAGAGGCAATTGTGTTTCGACTGCGTCTCGAGGAGACGCAGTCTGGTAGATGCTTTTGAATATCGCTAAGCAGCGTTTGGTAGGAAGCTTTCGAGTCGCGATGATCTCACTGGGCTTTGAAGTTTTGCGACTGCTTTTGCTTCGATTTGTCGAACTCGTTCGCGGGTTACCTTGAAAATACGTCCAACTTCTTCCAGCGTGTAAGAGTACCCATCGGTGAGGCCATATCGAAGGCGGATGATTTCGCGTTCGCGGAATGTTAGACTCTTCAATAGTACATCAATTCGATCGCGTAACAATCCGTTACACGCATTTGCGAGCGGGCTATCGTTTTGATTATCTTCGATGAATTCTCCGAATGCGTTATCTTCGCCTTCGCCTACTGGTCGGTCTAGAGAAATGGGATGACGACCGATATCCATGACTCGGCGAACTTCTTCGACCTCCATCTCGGCGGCAATGGCGATTTCATCAGTGCTTGGATCGCGACGAAGCTCTTGGGTCAATTGCTTTTCAATGTTTCGGAGCTTGCTCAGCACGTCAATCATGTGAACTGGGATACGAATGGTTCGTGCTTGATCTGCGATGGCCCGAGTGATCGCTTGACGAATCCACCAAGTTGCATAGGTTGAGAATTTGAAGCCACGTCGGTATTCGTATTTATCGACAGCTCGCATCAATCCTGTGTTGCCTTCTTGAATTAAATCTAGGAAGCTCATTCCCCGATTTCGATACTTCTTCGCGATCGACACGACCAATCGGAGATTACCGCTAGATAGTTGACGTTTTACCGCTTCGAATTCACGATAAGCGTTTTGGAATGTTTGCACGCGACGACGGAGTGACGATGGGCTTTCTTGCATCGTAAGAATCAGGTGACGATACTCGGCCTTCATTCTTCGAAGTTCCAGTGGGCTTGTTCCCGATTCGGAAAGGCTATCGATTCGGCTTTTCAGCCAGTCAATGCGCTGCGATTTGTCGGCGAGAAGCTTCATCATTGGTACGACACGTCTTGATCGCAGCGATAACTCCTCGACTAAGGTCAAGCACTTCATGCGTCGGCGTTGGTAGCTACACATTGCTTCCTTTTTGTCTTGAATACTTGTCTTCTTATTAACGATTGCGCGGAAATCACGGCGGTTCTCATTAATGAGGAAGTCAAGGGTTGCCAGGTTGTGCGGCATACGGCCGGAAACTTGATCCTTGGTAAGTCTTTCGGTGAGTGAGACTTTGATCGTGCGATCGAAAGGCAATGCGCCTTGGTGAACCTTGCGAAGGACTTCAACCGTGTTACGAAGTGCGAAATCATTGCCAAGTACTGCCCGTCGCCACTGCTTGCGAGTCAATTCGATTTTCTTCGCGAGTGAAATTTCTTGATCACGATTGAGCAGAGGAATCTCCGACATTTGGCTTAGATAGAGCCGAATCGGATCGTTGGTAATTTTGGGAGTGGATGCTGTGGGAGCTTCGACCGTTACTTCGAGATCGGTATTCGGTTCGGCATCGAAACTATTGATATCGAACTCATCGTCCAACGCGAAGTCGCTTTCGTTTTGCTGTGGAGCATACAACTTCATGCCTGCTGCTGGTTTGTCAACGACGCTAACGCCAAGCCGTTCAAGAGTAACAATGACAGCATCTAAATGTTCGGCATTATTGGCTTCGTCAGGCAAGTATGAATTGACTTGATCGTAAGTAACGAACCCTTGATGACGGGCCATTTGAATGAACTGGGTCTGATTGAAGTTTCGATATTCCACGGCTAAGTCCCTTTATTGATTCGTAGATGTCAGAATCTTTTCCGCACAATTACTTGTGCGACACGTCTTCCATGACGAATGCGGAAATAAAAAACAGGTTGATGTCTAGATTCACAGAACCACTCTTTGAATCCAATTAAATAAGCAATTCAGGTTTCAAACGCAGATCCTCTGCGATTGAGTGACTTCGGGTACTAAATAGGTGGAACGATTCGTTGTTTGTCGCGAGCTTGAGCGATCACTTGTTGTAGCAAGCTTAGCTCATCATCTGCGGCAAGTCGTCTCGATTCCAATTCTCGTACTCGGAGTTGATCTTGCATAGCTTGATCTTGCGTTGCCAGTCGCTCACACAATGCGTGCAATCTGTCATTCGCTTCGACCTTCAAAAACTGCACTTTCTCAGTTGCCTCCGTTTCCAAACAAACCAAAATATTCTTGAGTTCAGGATCTTCGGTCGCTGACATGACCGAATCAAAATCGAGTGCATAACCGGCCAGCTCTAGATCGGTGTACAGTTTCCACAATCGCCGTGCTGGTTCCGAACCGAGGATCGTCGACGGGAATCGTTCGATCGCAAACGGTACCGAATCTGGCTCGAGGATCATGATCTCAAACAGTTCGCGGTCCATCGGTGACATATCGCCATATCGCATCGGCGATGCTGCGAATGTTGGTGTCAAATCATAAGCCCCGGACGGCGCTTGATCATCCTCGGAAAGGCTATTGAGTTGATCGTTGATGGACGCGTTATTTTGCGACTTGTTTTGCGATGCTTGTTGGTTGGTGATCTGGGCTGCATTCTCATTACGTGTTTTGAGCCGCTTAGCGACTTCGCTACGAAGGGCTGCTAGGCGAGCTTTCAATGCAGGCGTTTCGACTCCAAACTCGCGGCTCAATCGCATCAAGATTTGATCTTGTCGAACACGGGCCGATTCATCGGTGAGAAGCTGCTGACGAGTGGCCTTCGAGAGTAGCTCGAGCATTTGTTCCAGTGCGACATTCGCGCGGTATGTATCGGTTAGCGGATCGAATCCTTTACAGACCGAGCGCAGCTTATGCTCAAGAGCGTCCACCGTGCGATCCAAGATAGACTGCATCGCCTCGGCACCATGCTTGAGAAGAAAATCGCACGGATCTAGTTCATCAGGCAGCGTTGCAACACGAAGGTCAAGCTGAGCTGCAATAAACAACTCCAGGATTTCGTTGGTGCGTTTCTGACCTGCTTCGTCGCCGTCAAGCAACAGAACAACCGAGTCACAGTAACGACGAAGAAGCTTGATGTGCCCCTCGCCAAGAGCGGTTCCACAAACGGCAACGGTATTCTTAATGCCGAATTGGTTTGACATGATGACATCGGTGTAGCCTTCGACAACAACCGCTGTTCGTGACTTCTGAATCGTTTCTCGAGCGATGTCGAGACCGTAGAGCTCATTACTTTTGTGATAGAGCCGCGTTTCGCTGCAATTCACATACTTGGCTTGATTCGAATCCGCACCTGGCAAGACACGTCCGCCGATGGAAATCGGTCGACCTTGTGGATCACGAATTGGAAAAAGGACTCGGCCTCGAAAGCGATCGTAGAACGAGCCCCTTTCCGACTTCGCTGTTAGTCCAACTGACGTTAAGACATCGGTCGTAAAAGACTTGCTTGCTGCTTTGTCTATCAACCAGCTCCAACCCTGCGGTGCAAAGCCAATCTGGTAGCGTTGAATGCTGTCGTGCGTGAGTCCTCGCTCTTGCAAGTATTCTCTAGCGGCGGCCGCATCAGGGCTGCTACAAAGGCACTCATGATATTCTCGACAAGCCCATGCCATCGCATCGTAAAGGACCTTCTTTTGGTCCGCTGTTATATCGTTGCGACGTTGCGATCCCGATTTTTTGGGAAGAGTAATTCCGGCACGATCGGCAAGAAGTTGCAATGCTTCTCCAAACGTAACGCGTTCTTTTTCCATCAGGAAACTAAATACGTCGCCACCCTTTGCACAAACCCAACATCGCCATGTTTGTCGAGCTGGATTCACCGTGAAGCTTGGGTTGCTGTCTTCATGAAACGGGCAAAGACCAACGAACTGAGCCGCACGTCGGCGTAGCTGTAGATAGCTACCGACGAGGTCGACAATATCGACAGCGGATCGAACTCGATCTTTGACTTCGTTGTCAACTAAGAAAGACACATTTGCTCCTTGCGTTGGTCTTTGCGTGTTATCCTTAACACGGGCAAAGAGTATGTGTTACGAACAAGGTAAACGTCAACCTCGTTTTGACGTTTTTTTAAAGTTTCATTCAAGTTAACCGTTGTCGCAGAATTCGCAAATAATGCAAGCATTCTTTAGTGATTGTGTTGAGCCGCGCGTAGCCTTATAAAATTGCTGTTCTTATGACCCACCGACGCTAGCTGTGTTAATACGACTAGCCATCCGCTCGCGCTGCCATGTCTATTAACGCGGCTATTACCGGCGGCTCAGGTCTTTAGATTTGTCATTACTCAATTTTGCGAGTGGAAGACGGCTATCGCTTGATTGATTCGATCAATCTTTTCGTCGTTTAATTGAGCGTGCATGCCTGATGCGGATTCTTGGATTTGATCTGGCCGCTTAGCTCCACAAAGAACAGTTGTGATACCAGGTTGGTTGAGAGTCCATGCGATGACTAGGGTTGCTATAGGGGTATTCAATTCCAGACTGATATCCCGAAGCGTGTCTAGGAAGTCTTGAGCTCGCAGCCAAGATTCACCTTGAAAAATCGAGTAGGTCAAGCGTCGATCTTGTGGGTCAAATTGATAATCGCGAGCCATCTTTCCAGCGAGCAAGCCTTTCATCAGCGACCAGTAGCAAGCGATTCCACATTCTTGCTCTTTGCAAAAGCTCAGAAGCGACCGCACTGCGTCCTGCTGTAGCATGTTGAATGGAGGTTGAATTACGACCGGGCGAATGGCTCGACTGAATCGTGTCGCTTGCTCTGCGTCGACATTGCTGACTCCGACATGTTTTACGATTCCTTTCTCGACCAACTTTGCGAGTGCTTCCGCGGTCGATTCGATTGGCGTGACCATATCTGGCGAATGCAAGTAGAGCAGCTCAAGAACATCACGATTTAATCTTTTACGAATCTCGTCTACTTCGAAACGCAGTCGCTTCGGGGAAGCGTCGAGTATTCGCTGTTGGCTTGCGTCGTAATGCATCCCGACTTTCGTAGCGATAACGACTTCTTCAGTGCGACTTTCTAATGCGATGCGAAGGATACGATCGCTGCGGCCATCATATCCGTAGCTGAAGGCTGTGTCGAAGTGATTGATGCCCGCGTCTATGGCCGCATGAATCGTAGCGATACTCTGCTGGTCATCGACATCCAGCGTGCTGATGCCTGCCATCGGCCAGCAACCGAGCGCTACAGGGCTAACGAAAAGATCTGTGTTTCCCAGTCGTCGCAGTCCGGAGTGCTCGGGAGTTGGTGCTTGTGAAGCAGGCGTTGAGGTTGGGGGCACGGTTTTCAGTTCGCGCTCCATGGATTTTGCCAATCACCCCATTGTTCAAGATACTTCTTATACGCAGGATGATGGTCGACTTCTGCTTCTAACATTGCCTTGGTCTGAGCGACGAGTTCAATTTCTCGTTCTAAGGTGATTGTCCCCATCAAGACGTTGCACCGAAGAAATACAAAGTAAGTATCTAGAACATCGCAGCGGCAG
>JANODQ010000126.1:0-5638 GCA_031412775.1 Pirellulaceae bacterium
GGCCGACCCAAGAACGATTCGCTGACTCCATAGCACCGTTATCCTCAGCCGAGTCGGATCGCACAGTCGTCAATGCGTCGCCAATTGCTGAAGCTCAAGAATTTTACCCGACTGGTTCGGTCGCTTCTCTGGCACGGGTTCTCGTAGGACAACAGCTTGATCATTATCAGCTTCACGAGCTTGTCGGTGGCGGTGGAATGGGGGCCGTATTCAAAGCCTCTGATACTCGACTAGATCGTATTGTCGCTGTCAAAGTAATTCCGAATCTTGGTCGCGACCAAGAGTCATTGAAACGCTTCCGCGTCGAGGCACAAAGTGCAGCCAAGCTCGATCATCCAAATATCGCTCGCGTCTATTATGTTGGCGAAACAGCGGCTTGGAGCTATATCGTTTTTGAGTTTGTCGAGGGGGTAAACCTTCGCGACTTGGTCATTCGAAATGCTCCAGTATTGATCGACGAATCCATTCACTACACGATACAAATTGCACAAGCTCTGCAGCATGCAAGCGAACGCGGTGTGGTGCACCGAGATATCAAACCTTCCAACGCGATTGTCACTTCCTCCGATGATGTAAAGGTCGTCGATATGGGACTCGCAAGAACAACATCGCTTGATCAATCAACAAACGACTTAACAGCAAGCGGCGTCACGCTTGGCACCTTCGATTACATTTCCCCTGAACAGGCTCGTGACCCACGCGTTGCCGATGTTCGTAGTGACCTCTACTCGCTTGGATGCACGCTCTATTACCTCCTGTCTGGACGTCCTCCCTATAATCAAGGAACAGCAATCCAAAAATTATTGATGCACGGGGAAACTCCGCCGGAAGACCCAAGGCATTTCCGGGACGATATACCAGCAGAGCTATTGACTGTCATTCGCAAGCTCATGTCGAAGCGACCTCGCGATCGTTATCAGCAACCCGTCGACTTAGTTTTAGACCTCCAATCAATCGCTCGGACTTACGACCTGCCTAAGTCGCAGATAGGCAACAACGCACTCGTCACCGTCCCAGTTACTTCGTCGCGTTGGATCCAGCAAGCGTTCCCTTGGCTTGTAAGCTTTACCTTTCTTTTAGCATCTTCGTTTTATCTCTATCGAAAGCACCTAGATTCCAGCGACTTTTCTATCACCCAAGAAATCATCACGGAAACAACTCCGATTGATGAGCCGCTTACAAATAATGCTGACAAGATTTTACTCAACTCTACACAGGTGAAATTGCAGGCCAGTCCACAGGCCAGTCCACAGGCCAGTCCACAGGCCAGTCGAGCGGGCATTGCGAATTCAAATATCACTCCACCCCCGCTCGAGCCGACTCCTGTTGTTGCACGACGCGCGGCTTCGAACGCAAACCTCCCAACAAGCACCGACAATGTTGAACCTCCAACGCTCGATTCAACAAATATTGACAAAGCCACTAATGAAACAGTGCTCTCAGATACCACAATGGTAGATTCGGAGAAGATGACTAAGCAACCGGATGCTGGATTGGTTATGCCGCGTTCGCAACCGACAATAACAATGAATAACGAACGCAGTGCTGATGAAATCGGATCTAAGTCGCTCTCGCCAGATGCGATCTACACCTCATCCATCCCGAGTTCGTTTGGGCTGTCAACAAATGGAGAAGGTTCGAATCGGACTGACCCGAAACTCAGCATGATCGGAACCCAGCCCACAGGTATTAAGGTTGCTATCGCCCCGCCCAACGTGGTTGTCGTACGACAAACGCCATCACCACAACAACCGACGGAAAGCTTCAGTAGCATCATAGATCCACCAGTGGTCGCAAGCCTAACCGACGCGATTAATTTAGCTAACACCAACTTTGAAATTGACGAGATATGGATTGACGAAGACCAGTTAATTTTGACGCAGGGTATCAAAGTTCTTAGTCCCAGACTAGTTATTCGTAGTAAGAGTGGGCAGCTAAGCCGAATAGTTTGGCGTCCCGTCGCATCACCGCAGATCGAACCAGAATTAAACAATGCTACGCCATCATCGATATACGAAGACGATGCGATGAAGCCACGTATCGCGATGATCGAATTGGACAATTCCAAGCTGACGCTTCAAGATGTCGACATTCAAGTTTCATCGCCAGAATCAGGCGAGGGGAAGTTAAGCTTTGCCTCGTTGGCTGCGGGTAGCCAATTGAAGCTGGCAAATTCTGCTGTCACGCTTTTGCCGAATGTGGGAGATTGGAAAGTAGCTTTTGCTTTTGTTGGAAGTAAACCATTGAGTGATCCTCCACAAATTGTTCTTGAAAATGCAATCGTTCGAGGCACTGGTAACTTGATTCAAATGGATGCAGGCACGCGGAGTGAACTACGCTGGTCCAATGGATTACTCGCGGTCGATGGCTGGCTACTCGAGACAAACGGGGCGACCGTCGCATCGAAGACGCCGCAAACAATACGAATGGATTTGCAGGACTTGACGATGGACGCTCGACTTGGACTTGCACGAGTGAACCTGACGCCTGACGAGCCGCACCCGCTATGCATCTCCCGCGATGCGAAAAACTGCACTTTCATTTGCAGCGCCGACGCACCGCTGATTGCCATTGAGGGTGTATCCTGGAACGATTCAAGTGAGTTGACAGCCATTCTTCCAAGCTGGATAGATCTTCGCGGAGCCGACAATGCCTACGATGAACAGGTCAATACGATCATCCGTTTGCAAGGCATGTCCGGCAGAACAAAACAAATAGGTTTTGAAGCAAGTTCGCTCGGTATCTTATCGGAACGAGCCCCCGAGACAACCGTAAGTTGGTCCGATAGTTTTGATTCGAACAAACCTTTTGATCAACGTACCCCGAATGACTATCGACAAGAAACTAGCACTTCGTTCAGATCGGGAATGCGAATCGACGCACTCCCACTTCTTCAGTAAGAATTAGCGAATGACATTAGATAACTTGGATAGCTTGGAACATTCGGGGCTCCCCAATCGTTTCGTAAAGAGAATTTATTTGTGGGCACAACTAGTTCGAGTTCCTAACACGTTCACAGCCATTGCAGATGTCCTCGCCGGCGCGGCGATCGCGGGTGCATTATCTCCAGCAGCGATCAGCCAATCTTGGCCGATTATTGCCGCCCTCGTTTTGGTTGTCGTTTCGTTGTATTGGACAGGAATGATCTGGAATGATCTGAACGATGTCGAACAAGACCGCCGACAGCAGCGAAACCGCCCATTGTCCAACAGCCAAATTTCCGTCAGTGCCGCAACCACGGCATCTTGGCTTCTTGTGACTCTCGCACTCGGAATAACGGTTTCGATCGCAGCGGCTCAACGATCTTGGTACCTTCCAGGAGTCGAATTTCAAAACGATTTATGGCCCGGTTTTCAGTTCTACTCGCCTCTATTTATCACCGCTCTTCTTGTTTGCTGTGTGAGACTTTACAACAGCTACTGGAAACTATCGACCGTGGGGCCAGTTCTGATGGGAATGTGTCGATCAGGCAGCCTCTTGCTCGGCATCTCTAGCGGGTGGTACGTGGGAAGCTCGACGGTCTACGAATTACCACATGGTTGGATGGCGGTCTTCGGCCACGGGCTCTATGTCGCGGGATTCACCTTCGCAGGGCGGCGAGAAGCAGAACAAAATGATTCTTTTCCGATCGCAATCGGCTGGATCGTTTCAGCAATCGGACTCATCGCGTTGGCATTTGCACCTTGGTTCGCTCCGAGCGAGATACCAATACGCATGGACGCTTTACCGACTTATCCGATCGTCTTTGCTTTGATGGCGTTACCTCTAATTCGACGAGCGTGGACTTCTATCATTGACCCTAGCCCTAGATCGATCCAACTCGCAATCAAGCAAGCAATTTTTTCGATCATCTTCTTCGACGCGATTCTTACTCTTCAGTTCGCTGGATCATGGCCAGCGGTCGCCGTTTGCAGCCTTATCCTTCCATCCACTCTTCTAGGCAAATACTTTCGCCCGACTTAGTAAGCCGTGAACCCGTTACTATTTGATGCTTTCAACTAACGATAATACGAATGATAAAAATACAATTTCAGAAGCACTTAAACCGATTCGCTGTTGCTTCCAGCATACTTCTACTCGCGATGTTATCTCTCAACAACATCGGTTGCAAAGAATCCAAACCGCAACAAGAGGATCCGAGCGCCGTTGATCCCACAATCGCAACCGATCCTTCAATGTCGCAACCGACTTCGCAACCGACGTCGCAAAAAACCGCAGCTACAAAGACCGCAGCTACAAAAACTACTGCTCCTAAAAGTTCAGCGGTGATGGAAACGTTGGGATTGAACGATTTAGCGATTGAAGCAAAACAGGCTGACCCAAAAGTTGCTGTCGCTAATGAGAAGGAGGAGAATCGCAAACGTAATACCATACTCGACAGACAACGCCGATGGATTCAAGTACAAGAGCTACCGCGAGAAGTTTGGGAAGTTCAATATCTTGGCAATAAGCCAGTCGGCTACACACACGAACGGACGAAGGGATCGGCAATCGGGAATGACGGCATCGTACGAATCGAATCGTCTGCATTAATGCGAATTTCCAAGGCAAAGGAGAAACTTGAACAGCGACTAAACCTTACTTCGGTCGAACAAATCGATGGCAAGCTTCGCTCTTTTGAGACGGAGTTTACTCAGGGCGACAAGAAAGAAAAAACGATCGGGAATGTGGTACTCGACCGACTGCGGCTCCAAGTCGAAAAAAACGGAAGTGTTCAAGTTCGTGAGCTACCATGGCGACCGGAAATCGGAGGACCATTTGCGATCATGCAATCGCTCCGCAGACGCCCTATGAAGCCCAATGAAACGCGTGAGTTGGAAATGATAGACCCACTGCTTGGAGATATCGTCGCGGTCACTTTGGTTGCCGGTGATTATCTCAGCACTCCACGTCTAGACGGCGAGCAGATATCCATGCTCGAAGTACGATCCACTGCCGTCTTCGACAAGCAACAGCAAAAGACGGTTCTTTGGGTGGATGAAAAGGGAGAGACACAAAAATCGCTGGCGAGTCAAATCGACATTCGCTCTTTTCGTTGCGAGGAATCGATGGTTGCCCGCATTCGCGATGCTATCTTGATGGAAAGCAAATCGTCCGAACCAATCCCCTTGGCTGGTCAAACCAGCGGAATCGAAAGCCTGCCGGAGGTAACGTTCAAGATCACCCACACCGAAGGTGATGCGTTTCGCGTCATTCCTCAAGATGAATATCAAGTTCTTAAGTCAGCATCCCCTTTTGATATAACCATCCGTGTAGCAAGACCACCCATTCTGGCTTTAGATTTTGAACCTGTCTCCGAGCAAAAATTCATATCGGATCCGAGCTACCGAGGCGTAACACCCATCTTGCAAATCAACGACACGATCATCAAAAGAATTGCAGATGAATCACTTGCCAATGACTCTCTAGGAACGAATCCGGTGCAACGATTGGTTCTTGGAGTTGGAAAATGGCTTTCCACCAAAACCGAATTCTCACCCGCAATGGAAACAGCATCCGAAACGGCTCGCGCCCGACGGGGTAGCAGCAACGAGCACGCAATCCTGCTCGCAGCCGTTCTACGCTCACAAGGTATTCCATCACGCGTCGTAACAGGATTCCGGTATCGATCCGGCAGCGAACCAGCTGCACTTGAATA
>JANODQ010000127.1:0-1693 GCA_031412775.1 Pirellulaceae bacterium
GTCCCCGCACTGATTGCTTTCACCAGTTCACGCGCCCAGGAGTCTGCCAATGCGGTTCCAACCGCAGATCGGGAATCAATCAACGGCACCGAAGCTGCAATCACCGGTTCCATCTCGGAAGGAAAGCCCGGATTGCCGCCGCCGCCCCGCGAGCCCATTCCGTTCACGGTGGAAAAGTCCGTCACTCGACAGGTTTTTGTCGAGGAGTCCCCTGAAATGCCTGGTCTTCCAACGCCAAAGGGGACGATCAACATGACCTTTCAACTGGTCAAGGATCCCGGTTTGACCGATCCCCTCCCGCCTTTACCTGCGTTGCCGCCGGACGATCCCGCCGTTTTGGCAAGATTGGCCGAATTACGCGGGAAATACCGGGAGACAGAACTGGTTTTCGTATCAGCCACCGTTTACAACCACTCCCGGACTTATCTTCGCTGCTACCCCAGCGGTGGCGGCGGCAGAAAGGAAATATGCGGCTGGTCGAATCTGGATTTCAACCACTTCTGCGGTTTCGCGACCTATCAGGTAAAGGGGGCGGATGGCGACATCCGTCAATACGGGCTCATGATGGGACTTGGCAACGAGGATACGCAACAAAGGACTGAATGGCTGGCCAAGCACGATAGGGAATACAAAAGCCCGGAGATTCCTAAACTTCCGGATCTGGCGGACGGAGGACCTGCTTTCCTGGTGACCGAGGGAGATACCACGGATCGCGAGGCGATGGAGCTGATCGAGGGCATGCACAATCTCTACCGCGTAGAAGGCCAACGAATGGAGGATGCCTACCATGCGCGGATCAAGGCCTATGAGGAACGCAAGGCATTCTTGCTGGCCAATCCACCGGTCCCCAAGGATGTGACCATTCGTTTCTGGAAGCGGGACGCGCCGTCGCCCGCTGGCCTGAAAAACCTTGAAGCGGGGGGCAAGCAATGAAGTCACTAATCGTCGGATCTGTTACGGTGTTGATCTCGGTAACGAATCCTCTTTTTGGCGATCCAGCCCCACAGCCACAAATATCATTCACAGAGGGAGCGTCGGGAACCTGGAACGCGGACTGGTCCGGTGTTTATGGCAGAACCTACTTTTTCCAGTGCAGCCAGGATCTCGCTGGCTGGAGCTACGCGCCTCTCATGGAATTCGGAACCGGGGTGAAGAGTGCCGGGATAGAAACCGAGAATGCTCCGAAGCTTTTCGTCCGCCTTCACTACGTCGATGATCCGGCGGTAACCAGCTTGTCGCAGGCTCGCCAAGCGGACTTCGACAACGACGGGATTCCGAACTACTACGAGGTCGAGAACCTGACAACGAACCCACTGGACAAGTTCAGCGCAGGAGGTGACTCCGACTTGGACGGGCTGCCCGACGGGTGGGAGAAATACCATTTTGGAAATCTTTCGAAGAATGGCTTTCAGAATTCCGATGGCGACAACTACAACAATTTTGAGGAACTTGCTCTGAGAACCGACCCGAAAGTTTCGAACTCCACGCTGGTCGACACTGATGGGGATCGAATGCCAAATGCCTACGAAACGGCACATGGGCTCTCGACTACCCTAGATGATTCCCTTGAAGATGCCGACGGAGATAGGGTCCCCAACATCTTCGAATATAAAAACGGAACTTCCGCTTCAGATCCGGGGAGCACTCCCAGGGTGGATTTCATTGTGGATGCAACGGAAGGCCCTCTCGATCC
>JANODQ010000128.1:0-4088 GCA_031412775.1 Pirellulaceae bacterium
TTTGAAGCTCTTTATTGTATGCAGGGAGATTAAACGAGACCGCGAACTTTTCAGTGACTCGTTCAGCATCGGCTAAGTTTGCTTTGCTTAGATCGAGCTCGATGACATCAGCAAGTTCTTTTGCCGTTGGACGTTGATAGGCCCATTGGTTGTAAGCGATAAGGGTTAAGAGCGAATCCCAAAGCTGCTCGGAAGTCATTCGATGAAGAACAGGTGCTTCGAAGTAATAGGGTTCCAAGGTCGTCTCGTCGTGGATGACGGCTAGGCATTGATAGGCTTTGGTCGTTGCGATGATTCGTACGAGCTCTCGAAGATCAAAATTCAATCGGAGAACTTCATCGGTGAGGTGTTCGAGTAGTTCAGGGTTGGACGGTTGATTTTCGGGGCGGAAGTCATCGATCGGTTCAACAACTCCTCGTCCCATCATTTTCTTCCAAATGCGATTAGCGATGTTGCGAGCAAACTGTCGATCATCACGGCTTGTGACCCAGGCTGCAAACTGCTCGCGACGATCAGCACCCTTGGCGCTGGAGGGAACATCTCCCCAAAGCACTTTTGGCTTTACCATGGCGTTTGGCTTCGAGTCAGCATAAGCGTAGTCGTGAGGCAGCTTCAGGTCGCGATTTGTAAAATTCACGTCGTAGCGATTGGCAACTAAAACGGTTTGAATCGGTGTCTTGAGCTTTCCATCGGGAACCTTTGAACGAGCTTCCTTTAAAAGTTGGCCAACTGGATTTGCTGTTTTTTGAAGACCGAGGTCGGCTGGTGTTGCCTTGGTTCGAGTCCCCGCAGTGAACGCAGCAAGCTCGTAAAACTGTTTCTGAGTCCACGAATCAAATGGATGATCATGGCACTGTGCGCAACCAATTTGTTTTCCTAGAAATACTCGAATAGTATTGTCGACATAGGGCAGTGGCATACCATCGTCACGAAGCTGGAAGCCGACTGCTGGATTCTCCCAAACTTTCCCCGTGGCAGTCAGCATCTCGTGAACCCACTTATCATAGGGTTTGTTCTCGGCAATTTTTTCCTTCACGTAAGACATGTAAGGGTCCATGACGAGCTGTGCTTGGGGACGCTCGCACAGACGGAGAATATCCGCCCAATAATTGTAGAAATGACTTACATAGTCGGGACTCTCCAGAAGCTTATCGAGCAGTTCAGCACGTTTGTCTTTTGACTTTGAGAGAATAAATGCAGACGCTTCCTCGAGGGTCGGAATCCGCCCACCGATCTCCAGGTAGACGCGGCGTAGGTACTGCTCGTCCCTGAGAGCTGGCCGAGCCTTTACTTCCTTTTCAGTCCAAGTCTTCTGAAGAATTTGATCGATTTGGTCCGCGGCAGATTCCACTGAAGCCCGCGTTGATCGATCGATGGGAGCAACCTTGATGACTTCGCCCTTCTTTGGACTCAAGATACTCGGCGGAAGCTTGACTGGTTGTGGCTTTGCCGCCGCTTTATTCTGAGCAAAAGTCGGTTGAGGCGAGGAATTCCAACAAATCAAGGCAAGTAAGGCCAAGAGTAGTGATCGAATGTGCATGCGAATCCTCTTTTGCTGCGAAGCTGGAAATGACATTAATCCATCGTAAGGCGATTTCGAATACCTTTCAATGGAAAACCCTCGTTAATCGCAATTCTCATTGATCGCAATTTATCGAAGTTCGGAAACTCCGATTATGAGTCGCCTTCAGTCAAGCGAACCAAATCCGCCCAAGTACTCGCAATTCTTGTTTGGCATCGATCGAAACCCAAGGCAAGTATTATCTCATTCTTAAAAACGTTTTCAGGTTCGACTTGCCAAAAAAAAATAGGAGATAAACCGACGCAATATCGCGTTGGTCTACCTCCCATCTAGGGCGATCGGCAGAAATAAATACCATTAGCATAGGCTTCGATCCTATGATTAGAATTTTTAACACAGGCCGGAAGCCTATGCCACGGTAATCCGTCGCTCGCCGCCAGAAGAACCTCAGCGAGTTGCAACAGTTGGTGTGCTCATCCGATTTGAATCGACATCGAAGCGATCCAAGTTCATAACCTTGTTCCAGGCTGCGACGAAGTCATCGATAAACTTCTTTTGCGAGTCCTTGGTGGCATAAACTTCTGCGATGGCTCGAAGCTGTGAGTTCGATCCAAAGACAAGATCGACTCGGCTGCCGGTCCATACGACTTTATCGGTCTTACGGTCACGACCTTCGTAGAAGTGTTCGCATATCGCGGATGGCTTCCACTGAATGTCCATGTCCAATAGGTTCACGAAAAAGTCATTCGTCAGAGCTTCCGGTCGCTTGGTGAACAAACCTAGTTGCGGAAACGTGGTGTTGGTCTTGAGCACTCGCATACCACCGACCAGCACGGTCATCTCAGGAGCGGTTAAGGTTAGCAATTGAGCTCGATCGACCAACAGCTCTTCTGCGGGTCTATCGTGTTCCTTTCCAAAGTAGTTTCGAAAGCCATCTGTCTTCGGCTTGAGCACGTCAAAAGAATCCACGTCGGTTGCTTCTTGCGTCGCGTCAGTTCGCCCCGGCGTGAAGGGAACCTTCACATCGTGACCGGCTGCTTTCGCGGCCGATTCAATTGCAGCACATCCACCAAGGACAATCATGTCGGCAAGTGAAACCTTTTTGCCATCGCTTTGCGACTTATTAAATTCTTGTTGAACTTTCTCAAGCGTCGTCAAGACTTTGGTTAGCTCGGCGGGATTGTTGACGGCCCAATCTTTTTGAGGAGCAAGTCGAATGCGTGCGCCATTCGCACCACCACGCTTATCGGATCCTCGGAATGTTGAAGCCGATGCCCAAGCAGTCGAAGTCAATTGAGAGACCGAGAGTCCCGACGATAGCACTTTTTGCTTAAGTGAAGCTGCATCTCGATCATTGATTAATGGATGATCGACGACTGGAACTGGGTCTTGAAACAACTGTGCCTCGGGGACCAATGGGCCAAGGCATCGCGAATGCGGGCCCATGTCACGGTGAGTCAGCTTGTACCAAGCCTTCGCGAATGCCAGTTCGAATTCTTTCGGATTTTCGTGGAATCGCTTGGCGATTGGCCCATAAATCGGATCCAGCTTCAACGCCATATCCGTGGTGAACATCATAGGTGCGTGCGTCTTCGAGTCATCATGCGCATCGGGAACGGTACCTTTGGCACCGGCATTCTTTGGATTCCATTGCCAAGCACCACCCTGACCTTTCACAAGCTCCCAATCGTAACCAAAGAGATTGTCAAAATATCCGTTGGACCAAAGCGTTGGAGTAGAAGTCCAAGCCCCTTCTAAACCGCTCGTGATCGTGTCACTTCCGTTCCCTTTTCCATATGAATTCTTCCAACCAAGACCTTGCTCTTGGATGCTGGCTCCTTCTGGTTCTGCGCCGACGAACTTGCTCGCATCGGCAGCACCGTGTGCTTTGCCAAAGGTGTGCCCGCCAGCGATCAATGCAATTGTTTCCTCATCGTTCATCGCCATGCGAGCAAACGTTTCGCGGATATCTTTTGCGGATGCTAGCGGGTCTGGCTTGCCGTTGGGGCCTACCGGGTTCACATAGATCAAGCCCATCTGAACTGCTGCGAGAGGATTCTCCAGTTGTCGATTGGCTGTGTAGCGATTATCACCCAGCCACTCACTTTCAGGGCCCCAGTAGATATCCTCTTGGGGCTCCCAAACATCCGCTCGTCCTCCAGCGAAGCCAAACGTTTTGAAGCCCATCGACTCGAGTGCAACGTTGCCAGTCAAAACCATGAGATCGGCCCAAGAGATTTTGTTGCCATACTTTTGCTTTATTGGCCAAAGCAGACGACGTGCTTTGTCGAGGTTCGCATTGTCAGGCCAACTGTTGAGTGGTGCGAAGCGTTGTGTACCATACGACGCACCACCGCGACCATCCGCAATGCGGTAAGTTCCCGCGCTGTGCCACGCCATGCGAATGAACAGCGGACCATAGTGACCATAGTCGGCTGGCCACCAGTCCTGTGATGTCGTCATCAGCTCTTTGATGTCCTGCCTCAAGGCATCCAAATCGAGTTTCTTAAACTCGTCCGCATAATTAAAACCCGCACCCATCGGGTTACTTTTGAGCGAATTTTGA
>JANODQ010000129.1:0-11616 GCA_031412775.1 Pirellulaceae bacterium
CTTCCTGTTCCTCGTCCTCATCACGTGTATGCGGTTTTTTACCCAACACAGAATCTTTGAGGCCAGACGCAAAGGAGCTGGTCATCGAACGCCGTGCACTTACAGAATTGGCATTACCATTGGAGCTCGCATTCAACGCGGACTTTGTCGATGCATATCCAACAGCTGGCGAAGTAACGCTAAGCAGAGGCTCAGCCGTTTCGCTCGACAGATCAATTTCTGCTGGCGTATCGCCTTGTGCTTTGCGTCCAATTCGAATTGGTGGAAGTGTTTCTTGATGAGCCACCGATTCTACTGCACCAGTCGCGGTGTCCTTGCGTAAGGTAAGTGAGGCGGGCAAGTCCGACCGTCCGACTGCCGGTCGAGTCGATGCGACCTCGGCTGTCTTTTGAACTAACCAAGCAGCCGGTACTCCAAGGGCTCGAGCGATTTCGTACAGCCCAGCCGCAGTGATGCCTAAGTATCGCAAGACGGCGTACTTGGTGCTTAGCAAGAGTCCAGCAGTCAACGTTGCAATGATAAGCACCAGCCCACCTCCGAAGGCTGTATGCTTGTGCAAGAACCCACTCGTCATAGCTCCGAGATAACCACCAGATCCAATGGGAACCGGAAAACCAGGATTGAACCCGACCGCAGGAAAGAAAGTGACTATCGACAATCCAACCAGACTCCACCCAAAGCTTCTTCCAAGTGGCGAGGACCAAGGTTCTTGCCGTAGCAAAACGACAACAGTCAAAACCAATAAAGCAGCGACAATGTACGCTCCTGCTCCGGTTGCTTGAAATAGAAGATGACTTACCCAAGCACCCGTGTAACCGCAAATGTTCGCGACGGTCGTGTTGATTGGGTAAGCAATTTCGTCAGGCTGATAGATTCGCGAGAGTACTGGTAGCGTCGGTAAAGGGTCCGCCGCATCATGGGTTAGCAGCGACAGCCATACAAAGACAGCCATGGCTCCAACAAAGAGAGCAGCCATATCCCAGCGAACGTTGCGAGAGTCTGACATGGAGCAAATCAATCCCGGCGAATGTGGTCGAATACCCGATCAGCCGAATCCATGGCGTCCAAAGTTTATGCGAGCCCTCCGTAACTTTTTGGACATCGGCACGCCGCGTGAATAAAAACAATTCAAAAATCATTCCTCGAATCAATTTACGAAATTGATATCGCGCAACCTATTTATTCGATAGAATCGAGCTAAAGTTGTGTGCTCCGCGTAGACACACTTTTGAATGCGTCCTCTGTTTTAGCTATGCATACAAAGCAGGGTGATTCACAAACTAACAACCCAACTGATACTTAATCAAAAGCTCCATGAACATCTATTTTCAAAAGCCTAAAGCGTTTAAGGCACGTCGGTTTATAACTTCGATAACAGGTCTCGCGGTTTTTTTAGTTGCCGAACAATTTTCGATAAATTCTCAAGCCGAATCGCCTGGTCTATTGGTACTCGACAAGACCGTCTCTCATGCCATTGAATCTCCAAACGGTGAAGCACCATTTTCATTTGACAAGTCTGACTACCACGGGGATTTGACCAAGCTTCCGATCGGTGTGTTTGATTCGGGGATTGGTGGGCTTACAGTTCTTGAAGCGATCTTATCTCTGGATGCATTCAACAACGACAATCTGCGTCCCGAAGCGGATGGTCGTCCGGATTTCACAAATGAGCGTTTTATTTACCTCGGTGACCAAGCCAACATGCCATATGGAAACTACGCCGCTCGCGGAAAGGAAGATTATCTTCGTGAGCTGATCTTGAAGGACACCATTTTTCTTCTTGGCAAACGCAGCTTCGATACGCCGATGTCGCCCAAGCCTCGGTTCGACAAACCACCCGTAAAAGCGATTGTCATCGCTTGCAACACGGCAACCGCGTACGGGTTGGAAGATGTCCGGCAAGCGATTCAAAAATGGGACATTCCAGTCTTCGTGGTTGGAGTGGTCGAGTCAGGTGCCCGAGGCGTCAACGAGCTAATCTCGCCCACAGATGCTCCAGCAACAATCGCCATCATGGCAACCGTTGGGACCTGTGCAAGCAACGCGTACCCCAAGGCGATTGACCGCGCAACAGGACTCGCCGGCAAACGAATACCGACCGTGATTCAGCAGGGTTCAGTCGCTCTTGCTGGTGCGATTGAAGGCGATCCCGCATTCATAAAAAACTCGCAGCAATCTAGCACGGCAACCATCGCAGATTACATTCAAAACGATGTAACGAGCCTGGTTGAAAACTTTCGTCAATCGGGTTCGAAGGAACCAATCAAGATGGTGGTCCTTGGCTGCACTCACTTCCCGCTTGTCGAAGAAGAGATTTTGAAAGCCTTCGAAAGACTTCGCAACATGGATTCGAACAACGATGGGAAGCCGCCCTACGAGCAGTTAATTGCCGAGCATCTTCTAGTTGTTGATCCCGCAAAATTGGTTGCGAAAGAACTGTTTCGTCGCCTTGCCGGGGATCGATTACGACTCACCGGCACACAGACTTCGATTTTGCAAGAAGACTCGTTCTACATGTCTGTGCCTGCACCGAATGTTGCTGCATCTCTTAAGACCGCTAGTGGGGACTTGGCAGTTGAGTACAAGTACGGCCGCGAAACAGAAAAGCTTGAGTTAGAAGATACACGGGTAGTCCCGATGCAAGTCGAGATGCTTCCGGAATCGAGCCGAACATTGATTCAAAGTCGATTACCGCAAGTCTGGAAACGTCTCGGGAAGTAAAAGAACTTGAGTGAACGAAGTCGCAGCGCACCAACTTTGGCTTGCTCTGTTTCGGCGGAGCTTTAGGACTTATTTATCGGGTTCCTAGCTAACGATGACTACGTCAACCAAATGATTCAGTTATCACGCGAGGCTTTTTCTTTTCTTCACATAGCTCGCCCGAATGCTGTGACTAATCACATCACTCGTGGGCCTTTGAGGGCGTCGAAACGGGAGGGTGTAAGTCCTTTCATGGGTTTGATTTGCAACCCATTAACTGAAAGTAACTGCGTTCCTGCAAGGGGAGGTGGAGAGCAACTGAATGTGAATTTCCAGTCCGTGGGATGACGAACACGATTCGGCCTGTCGTGGTGGCGAGCCTGCGAGTGAACGGCGAAGCCCAAGATGCCTTGAGACACGGCGAGGTGAAACGAGGTCAGCCAGAGGGATAAAACAAATCGATCCTTTAAACGACGAGTGGTGATTGGTGACGGAATGGAAAGAAATTTCGACGCAGTAAAGAGGGATCCTCGTTTCGGACAATCCAATTCGCTCACGCGAGACCAGCCTCACCCATAGGGCCATCAGGGTGCATGAATACTCGCCGAAACGGAGGATAGCGCATCCATACGAGCTTTGAAGCGGGGTAATGCCTGTGGAGCAAAGGGATGCAGGAAGAAAGATTCGAGAAAGGACAGAAATTTGGAAAACCAATCGGATCAAGTGCACTGGAAGCCACAAGCTAAACTATCGACTGGAGAGCCGTATGCGGGAGACCCGCCAGTCCGGTTCGGAGGGAGGGGAGTCGCAAGCCAATGTGACTTCCCTACCCCTATCAAAGGTACTGTACTTCAAAGGTACCGTACTCCCAACGCTCTAACTACTTGTTTGCGTCTATTTTCTCAAGCAGCCTCATGCGAATGCGGTTTCCAGCTTCTTGTGGCGAGCCGTCCATTTTGTACCAAGAAAACGATTCGTCGAATTCCTTTTTTTGCTCGTAGGCACGACCAAGAATATATCTCGCTTGCGGTCTCCAGCGTTCGGTGCCGTCGATTTGTAAGAGCCGTTGATCCATCCAATTCGTGGACGCCTCGAGGTTCTGAAGATCGAACTGCAACATACCCAAAAACGCATTAGAATCCAGTTTAGCAGTGCGATAAAAGCCTTGTGCTTGGCCGACGCGATACTGATATTCTTCTTGTGTTTCATTCGGCTTGCGAATCATCTGCAGCTCTTGTTGGATATCTCGATCATAAGCCAGCTTAGCCAAAGTCTCCTCGTCTATTCGTAGGTTCATGTACTTCTTGGCAGCGCCGTCGGAGTCGATATTCGTTTCAAAGTTACCTTTAAAATGAGCCGTTCGTGCATCGCTTACAAGACTCTCGTTCATGTAAGCACCGTAAGTAATTTGGTAGTTAATCGAAAAGGGGCTTCGGTCATTGATTCGATTTCGAACGCTTTGATTGTAGAGCTGCGAAAGCCATGGAAGCTCCCAAAGTCTTACATCAAGCAACGGATCGATGACCGCAAGCTTTGACGCGATCGACGTAACATCGGTTGCGACTTGCATACGATTTTCGCCGGTGAGCGATTGCTGAAGTGCTTGAATCGATCGTCCTACCGAGAAAGGTTCAACGTCGATTAATGCAACGAGTGACTTTAAATCAGCCGATCCGATTGGATACTCAAAGCGACCTGGTAATTTGGCACGTCGAAGCACGTTCGGATCTGACTTTGCTTGCCGAATAGTCGCTACGGCTGGCTCGTCGGCGTTTGGAAATGGAAGTCCCCAACGCGGTTCGAAAAGGTAGACTTCGCTTCCGATCAAGACACCGATCGCCCAAAGATGTAAATTCGATGAAGGATAACTTTTCAAAGGTTCCGTAACAGTCTTCATGGGCAGGGCCAGCATGACCGCGGGAATGCCCTGTTGGAAAAGCAGTTGCGTAAAAACTCGACCGCGTTGATAAGCATCACCTCGACCAAAGTGGAGTGTCTGCCAAGGGATTGCTCGGTATCCCATTCCCAAATCGGTTAGCGGCATCGATGGATTCTGGGGCAACGCCTCAACGTCTTTAGCGGTACCTTCCAACGCGATATTACGAACCGTCCAGTCAAAAAGCTTGAGCGTTTTTTCGAGCGCAGCACCATCATCGAGCGAAAGATTTCCCTTTTGTTTTTCAAGCCATGGCTGAAACAGCGGATCCAGGTATGGTCGTTCGCTTACCCAAAAACCGAGGTCGCTCATCATTTGGCTTTGAAGCAAGTACTCGCACTCGGCCTCGCCGAACTCCATCGAACCTAATCTTGCGAACAATGGATCATTGCGAATGTCTTCCGCGACCGTATCTATCAGGGCAGGTCTATTCCACGGAGACGAATCTTCACGAGGCGTCGACCAAGCATTCAGTTGGTTAAGCACTTCTTTGGCTGCCGTCGTACGATCAAATCGCATGATCAGCGGGAGGTACTTCATTGCCTTGCCGATCGAGTCGGATCGTTCCAGTTCCTCAAACGACTCGACCTGCCTCAACCGGATCTCTCGAGAATCATCCTTGAAGCAGCCAGGGAAAATAGCTGCCGAACTCGCTAAAAGAGAGCAAAAAATCAGTGATTTTCGTGTCAACATGGCGTTTTGGGGATGCGGGAAAATTCGGTCAACCAAAAGATCATACGCTCGGGCCTTCGAAGTGGCTCACTCTTCGTCAATCTCGGAGTTCATTTGGTCGCGAGTTTTGAGCTGATAAAATAGGGCTCGCTTTTGGTCCGGAAGCGCATATTGAAAACCGAGGTTCCGCAAAAAGTTGTCAGAAGCACTGATTGCCATGACCTCAAGCACACCTTTTTCACGAGCTTTTTCAACGCAACATCGAACCAACTCGCTACCGATTCCGCGTCCGTGAAAATCTTCATGGACCGCAAGGCACTGGACTTCCGAAAGCTTTCGCGAGTAGATCTCGACGGCAGAGAAACCAACGATCAGCTTCGTCTCGTCCTCTGGTATGGTTACTTCCGCTACGAAGCCATTTCCGATCAGCGTTAATAACTCTGCTTTGGTCCGTTTGAGAAGTTTTTTCGCGGTCACGTAGGGCTGCAGCAAGGATTGAATGGCTGGCGAGTCCGATTCAGTGGCTGGACGAACTATGTATTCAAGATGACGGTGAGGCAATCTTTGGTCCTACTTTAAGGTCGTGCTTGAGGAAATAATTTTGGCGATCGCGTCGAGTAGCGGTTGTGGATTTTCGCTCCAATGAACGACTTCAGAGGACTTATTACGCAGATCTTTCACTTGGCAATTTCCCGCATTGAGTTCATCCGATCCGGCCACCAATGCCACTGTGAATCCGCGATCGTCGGCGAATTTTAGCTGAGCTCCAAGCTTCTTGGAATCTGGATAAAATTCCACGTTGTATCCACCACGACGAACCACAGAGCAAAGCTTCATGTAGTCGTTCAATCGATCGGAATCAAAAAACGGAACGAACACGTTGGCAGTGGTTTTAGGCTTTTCTAATTGATTCAATTGCTCCATGGCAGCGATGAGTCGATCAAGTCCCAAAGAGGCACCGATCCCGGGAAGATGTTGCTTGGTATACAAACCAGCCAAGTTATCGTAGCGACCACCGCTGCACACGCTACCGATCGAAGGTAAGTCTTGCAGCAGCGTTTCAAATACAACTCCGGTGTAATAGTCCAATCCGCGAGCGATCGTCACATCAACGCGATAGCGATCTTCGGAAACTCCGGCTGCTCGCAATCCATCGATGATTGCACGAAGTCTCGCGACACCCGCCGTTCCTGAGTCGTTTCCAACAAGCGCGCGCTCCAATTGATTCAACAATTCGTTGCTGTCCCCGTTCATGTTGCAAAGGCCTAGGACCGTGGCGGCTTGTTCAGCAGTTAATCCTCCAACCCGTTGTAGTTCTTCATCGACAATATCGGGGCCGAGCTTCTCAAGCTTATCGATCGCTCTTAAGACTGCCTGGCTTCGGTCTAGTAACCCCAACTGCTCCAAGAGGCCATTGAGAATCTGTCGATTGTTGATGCGAACTTGAAAACGTTCGATACCGATCGCTTTTAGCAAGTCATGTATCACAAGAGCTGTTTCCACATCCGAAGCAACACTCTCGGTTCCAATCGTATCGAAATCACATTGGACAAATTCTCGATAGCGACCAGCTTGGGTGTTCTCGCCTCGCCATACCGGAGCAATGTGATATCGCTTGAAAGGCGTACCCAGTTTACCTATGTGCTGAGCAGCGAATCGAGCGAGAGGAATCGTCAAATCGAATCGCATTCCGACTTGCCTTCCGCCGTGTTCGAACCGGTACATCTGCCGATCGGTCTCGTCGGAGCCCTTTCCTGCGAGGATCTCAAGGTACTCGAGAGCTGGCGTATCGATAGGTGAAAAACCGTAACTGCGATAGACGCGGCGCGCGGTCTCCATCAATCGTTCGCGAGGAATCATGATCTCGGGTAGATAATCACGAAATCCTTTCAGCGTGCGTGGTTCGATCAATTGCTGGGTACTCATCTGGTGCTTCCTACAACGACAATATTGGAAGCATGGGTGGTTCGGGGGTTCGAAGATTTTTTATCGAGGATGGAGCGAAAAGAGCTTCGGTGTATTCTGCGATTTGTTCGGCTGTCTCAAAATATTTGTCATATACCGAATCGTCATCGTACTCGCACTTGGCGGTCGTGTAATCGCGGCAAATTTGGGGACGAGTTTCATAGATACCGCAGCGATGATCGTTTTGCAGGTGCTTACATGTTGTATGAACTAGCAAGTACCATGTCTCATCTTCGACAAACATGGTCGCACGGTCGTGAAGCAAATACCAACGAATAAAGTCATAGTCCTGCGACGTGGTAGGGGCTTCGATTGGCAGAGCAAAATATCGACAGCAGCGGGCGGTACAATAGTCGCACAGGCTGTCTTCCTTTGGAACGTCCTCGCGAAGTGGCTTCTTCCCGTTGATGGTCTTGGCTGGTGGGCTAATTGTACTTACATACATAGATTGAATCCAAATCCTTGAAGCTGAAACAGTCAGGGTGTCACACGCAAAATTGCGTTCAATGCTAACCGCGTTGCAGATTAACAAAGGATAGCTACGATGACTATCCAGTACTACTCGCAATCAGCGTCTAACAAAACAAAAAAACATGGAAATAGTCATCACAGCTGTCGGCCCGGACAACGTTGGACTGGCAGACCCAATTATTCACGATATCACCGGTCGCGGTGCAAACATCACTGAAATTCAGATGTACAATCACGACGAAGCGGCCGTTTTTGCGATGATGTGCCGAATTGATGTCCCCCCCTCACAATTAGGTCCGATCGAAGATTCGATGGTCGACATCGGGAATTCCAAGGGGCTGGAAATCCGCGTTTGGAGTCCCGAAAAGAGAGCCACAAAGCCGCGGGTTGCGATATGTACTACGCTAATAGAATCGACGCCGCGAGCTGTGCTGGAAGCGATTCGCGATGGAGTCATCCAAGCCGAAGCGAAGGTCCTGATTGGAAACCGGCAACACTGCGCGGAGCTTGCTCAAGAATTCAATGTGCCTTTTGAGTTTATTGGACGCGAAGATGGTTCGGCGGACGATGCGTTGATGGTAAAAATCTTGGATCGCCATGAAATCGACTATGTGATTCTCGCTCGCTACATGCGAGTCCTTCCTCCCGATACTTGCTGGAAGCTTGCTGGCGGTCGCATTATCAACCTCCATCATGGTCTTCTTCCTAGCTTCCCCGGCCTTCGACCCTATCACGATGCTTTCAATGCCCGAATGCTCAGCTTCGGAGCCACCTGCCACTTTATTGTTCCCGAGCTTGACGCCGGAAATCAGACTATCAACCAATCCACATTCTCGGTCTCGCCTGGAACAAAGCTAGATGACATCATTGCACTTGGCCAACGAGACAACGAACCGCGATGCCTGGTCGAAGGTGTCAGGCGTGTCGTCGCTCGCGAAGTTCAATTACACTTTCATCGCGTGATCGCAACCTCGAGGTTAGGCTAATAAAACCTGAGCCGATGGCGCTAACCACGGGTTTCAATTTTGCAGCAGTATGCCAGATAGCACCCGAGGCTAGCGCCTACGGCTCAGGAAATCGCCCTTTTCATCACCCCACCTCGGGGCCCTACGATTCGTCAGGAACATACACGAATGAAATCCTACCCAAGTAGTCAATCCAAATTCAATGCAGTCAATTCCATCGAATGTAATCGACTGCAATTTTGTCTTTATGCGATGCTCGTCATGTGCGTATCTGGATGCGGGCCATCGGCGACACGAACCGAAGCAGCCGATAAATTTGATGGTATGTTAGCAAAACTATCTCCGACTCGCGCAATCGAAAGCATAAAGTCCCTCTGCGCAATTGGACCGCGATTTAGCGGTTCAGCAGGTATGACTAAGCAGCAAGAATTTCTCGAGAAGAAGTTTACTGATCTTGGAGGAAAAATCATTTGGCAGCCATTCACAGTCCGCTCGCCGCTTGATGGCCAACCAGTAGAAATGAAGAACTTGATTGTTCAATACTTTCCAGAGCGAACGAAACGCGTTTTGATAGCTGCTCACTTTGACACGCGTCCTTTTCCTGATCGTGACCCCACTAATCCACGAGGAATTTTTGTCGGTGCAAACGACGGGGCGAGTGGTGTCGCTCTGTTGATTGAGTTGGCGCATCTTCTGAACTATGCGAGCAAGAACGCCCCCGACTCGATCGCTGTCGGAGTCGATCTGGTGCTCTTCGATGGTGAAGAATTGGTCTACCAGGAAGGGCGCGATGAGTACTTCCTGGGATCTATCTTTTTTGCTCGTGAGTATCTCGCCAGCCCTCCAGGCTATACCTACAACGCGGGTGTACTGGTCGATATGATAGGCGATGCAGATCTCTCGCTGTACTACGAAGAGAACTCACTCAAGTATGCCATTAACGTGACGAAAGAGTTATGGAAGATCGCAGCCGAACTAAAGCTGAAAGAGTTTAAACCTAAACTGCTTCACGCCGTACGTGACGACCATTTGCCGTTGAATGAAATCGCAAAAATCCCGACCTGCGACATAATCGATCTCGATTACAACGATCGAATCAAAAAGCGACTTAATTACTGGCATACAACGCAAGACACGCCTGACAAATGCAGTGGCGATTCAATCGTCAAAGTTGCGTCCGTGGTTTGGGTTTGGATTCAACGCCAGAAGCCCTAAAAAGAGCATGTCGATTTAGCACAACGTCTTTCCGAGACGCAACAACTCGCTATTCAAAAAAAATACCAACAAGGCATGACTTTAAAGGCTTTCGATCGCTACAGATCTTGTCGGTAAAGCAGGCTGCAGCCTATCACAAGCATCACCCCAATGAATAATGCGTTACTCCAAATGGGTTGCCAGAAATCGGTCGGCTGGATGATACTTTCTTGTAGCTCGCTAGTCTCTCGTCCAAGCGAAAATGGGTCTTCGTCCGTGATGCAGTAGCGGATTGTTGTTCCGACAGCAGCCGGTTTCGGATTCATCCAATAGAGTGGACTTACGATCCTGTGAAAGATCGTGTCCACGAAACTGAGTGTTGGTGTAATGCGTTGAACGATTTGCTTATCAACTGCATTCCATACGCTGATTTGATTTACTCCCCACGCGATCCACCATTTTCCAGTTGCGTCGATATGAATTGCAGAAACGCGATCACTCATAGGAAGACGCGGGTTCGTCCATTTCTCACCAGTCGCATCGATGCTCCAGATTTTTCCGTCGCGATCCAGCACGACAAACGATTGATCGATAGAAGATGTAATTACCTTGCGAGGCACGACGGATTCGAGTCCTTCGATTGCTACCGGGGCACTAAGTTTGAGCGACTTAGAATCTTCGATGGGAACTCTCATCATTCCCCTCTTGTTGGTAGCGACTAAAATCGTTTGATTGTTTGCAGCAATCAACGCGAGCGTTCCCTCAGGCAGTTCCAGATCGAGCCTAGAGACAGGCTCAAACTGATTCGATCCACTATTGCGAAGCGTAACTAAGCTTCCGCGAGTGTAAACAAAAAAGTTCTCCTGATCGAAACTGGGAGTCAAGTCCATCGGAGATTGCGGTTGCCAATCTGAAGGCGTCATCGAAGGGTACGTCTCAGAGGGTTTGCTATATGGCAACGCAAAACCGAACAAGCTAACCTGCGGCCGGCCATCGTCCATGTTTGCCGCAGCGCGATCGAGTCGAAAGAGTCCTCGCTCGGTCAATGCGACGAGCGTGTCATTCCATGCGATTACTCGACGCGTTCGCGGAGGAAACTCGGGACCGCTATCGATACGTTGGTCACTCCAAAGTGGCGGCGCGTTGGTTTGGATAGATGCTTCTGCTTGCGAAGTTGATTGGCGTCCGGGTTGTTGAAGCTCTGGTAACTTAGCGATTTGCAATCGGATACTGTCGCTTTGAATACCACCGAATGGAATACGATAAGGCCTTCCAAAATACAGAGCACTATCGGGCTTGATCCAGAACGGTCCAATGATGGTCTCTTCACCCGTAGTTTCACCGTAAGCCGTTTGCCAAAGATTGCTATCCGAATCCCACAATTGCAATCGACCACGGGCTGTCACAGAAAAGACTTCGTCGCCAATCGTTTCGATCGCGACAATCTTCGGCCACTGCGTGACTATCCCCGACATGACGTCATGAGTTATTCCAATCACCGTGCAGAATCCCCAAAAGAGAGCAGTGATTGCGATCGAGATGATTGCATTTTTCCATATCAATCCAGATAGCATCGATACGGAGTAAAAAATCATAAAGATAAAAACGAAAACCGGTATGCAAAGCAAAATACCAGGGTTCCATAGCTCGAGCCGCCAACCGACAAGCAGATAAAAGCCCACCAAAATAAAAGAGACGTTCCAAGCGATGAAT
>JANODQ010000130.1:0-3197 GCA_031412775.1 Pirellulaceae bacterium
GGGCGATGTCGCTTGAGACGTGAATGCTTCTTGTAGTGATGGCGATGGTTGCTCTGCTACGATTCCCAATTGCGTGTCGAGAGAATTAAGTCGAGGTGCTGGAATTACAGTCGACGGACCGGGGACAACCCAGTTTTTATTATCATTGTAAGGATTGTAAACAGGCATATCAGGTTTCGTGACACCATCCCCATGGGGTGCAGACGGAATCGGGAGATAAGTTCGTGGGACAGCACGTAATTGGAATAGCTCACCACGTTGCGCCAACACCGCAGTGGTCGAAGGAACCGGCGGTGCGATCGACGCCGAATTCACCTCGTAATCCCATTTCGTTGTGTCGGTGTTACCGAGAAGTTCGCTCATTCGACGCTCAACAATCTCTTCCTGATTTGCTTTGCGTTTTTCAAGAACCTCTTTCGTTTTGGCAACTTCCTCGGAAAGCTTTGCTAAGCGTTGCTCTTGAGCTTCTTGCTTGGAAAGAAACGATTCTTCTAAGATTTTTCGGAGCTCATCCATTTTTTGCTTATCTCGTTGAGCCATTGGAGTTGCACGCAATTGCTCCGCGAGTACCCGAGCACTTTGATCGCGGCCTATTTCACCTCCCGCCCCTTGCGTCGAAGGAACCAGTTCCCATTGAGTAACATTTTGAAACCCGGAATTCGGAGGCCCAACTGATCCTGGCATGGTTGAAGTCCCTGGCACAGTGAACGTTCGTTGCTGCCATAGATAGCCTGGCGGTGGAGAAACGGGGGCTACCGAGGGTGGCGGCACCACGAAGTCGGTCGTACTAGGAGATACAGTCTGTGCAAAATTTCCATTCATGAGCTTTGAATAAACTGTTGTTGGCGACTTAGCGTATCCCGCAGGTGGATAGTTTCCGTAAGTCGGCGTACCGGAAGCCGTTTCGCGCACAACAGGGGCACGGTAAGTAACATCATTATTACTACGCTCGGCCGCGTTTACACTTCGCCAGGAAGACCCAACCTGGGGAAAACCTCCTTTAGTCGTTTGACTTGACTGCTTTGCTCGGCCTAACCATTGATAGCTCAACAGCGTTATGACAACGAATATGAATAATCCAATCCCCATCAGCAAAAGGATTCTTATGCCCCAATAGACGAATGACCGAGTGGCAGTAGTTGTCATAATTATAGTTCCTTGACGTTTGATAAAATCCTTAAGCATCCTGCAATTGTTTTGAACTGATCCAAGACCAGATGTACCGGACCGCCGGCCCTAAACACGCTAGCGAAAATCTAAAACCCGCTTTCAACTTCGTACTTGATTCCTTGCAATTCGTTTTCGAGTGTAGTGATCGCTTGCTGGATCGATTCGCTGTGCCATTCATCCGATGGAGAGCCCTGTTGTACCGGCACGCTCAGAGGTGGCTGGTTCACGCTCGTTACAGATTTGGTTGGCTTTGTTCCGTTGGTGGTTGTAACTTGCCAAATGACGGTTCCGATAACAATGCAACCAAGAGCCACAATCAAGCTCGCTAATCGTGTGAGTCTCTTGCGGCCCCGCAAACTTATTGGCAACTCATTCTTTTGAGGAGCTCGAACGTGTGCCAGGCATCCTCGCAGGAGTTCTGCGGCTTCACTGGCTGTCGCGATGCGAGCGTCCACGTTGCGAGCCATCAATTTGTCGATCAATTGCTGGAACCAACTTGGACAAGTTTCATTCCAATGGGCAACCGGTCGCGGTGACTGTTCGCTGAGTTTCCTCAGTACATCTAACGTCGACGATCCTGTGATGGGTGGGTGACCGGTGGCTAAAGCGTATAACACAGCCCCCAACGAATAGATATCCGTGCGATGATCAATGTTTCGACCGGTCGCTTGCTCGGGACTCATATACTGAGGCGTACCCGCGACCATACCGCTGGCTGTCAAAGTGGCGTCATCCAATGCTCGAGCCAAGCCGAAGTCGGTCAACATCACTCGGAAGCCGCCTTCATCGAGCAACAGATTCGCTGGTTTAATGTCGCGATGCACAATTCCTTGCTGGTGCGCCGCAACCAGCCCTTCGGCCACTTGCAATCCGAACGAAAGAACTTGCGTGATTGAAAGAGGCCCCTCTTTGCTCAAACGTTGCTCAAGCGACCCACCACTGATCAGCGGCATCACGATGTAAGGAATCGTGCCGTCGATTGATACTGCATAAATGGGAACAATGTTTGGATGGACAATGGACGCAGCAGATTGGGCTTCACGAAGAAAACGCTGACGAGCGGCACCATTGCTGGCGAGCATCGGCGAAAGCAACTTGATAGCAAGCGGTCGCTGCAAGTGCTCGTCCGTACCACGCAGAACCACCCCCATCCCACCTTGGCCGAGCACTTCAAAAATGGTGATTCCATCCAGCAGCCCAATGACACCCTCCCGATCACTTTCCTTGAGTAGCGATGTCACCCAGTGCCTGGCCGCAATCGAAGTCCCTCGATGCTCGGTAAGCCTTGGATTTAGATCATCGGCGTCTTCACCGTCTTTGATGCGATTATGAACATGGCTTTTGCGAGCGGTCTGATCAGGCGATACTGTCGCTAGCTCCGCCCAAAGAGCCAACGACTCTTTTGTCTCTTGCCACCATTGCCCGTCGGCCGTGAGTTTCTCTAAGCTTGCGCGACAAGACGAGCATTCATCCAAGTGTAAAGTCAATCGTTCGCGTTCAAAATCTTATAGATAATAATGTAGTAATTTCACAAGCGACTGTAGCTGACAAACATTGCGAGAGATCACGATGCATCTCCACGAAAGGGTTCAATAAGTTTTTTAATCTTCGCAAGCGTTCGACATCGCGCCACATACACCGCGCCGACACTCATACCAAGCTGCTGGGCAACACTCTTTCCCGAAAGCCCGTCTACGGAAGTCAGCCAAAATGCTTGCCAGTTAAGCTCGCTTTCACACGCCCGCACTGACTCGGCGGCCCATCGAAACTGCTCGCGTTGTTCTTCAACAACAAAAATTCTTAAGTCACTGTCGCTCGCCGAGAGCCGATCCAAGGATGGCTGACTTTGCAGATCCAACGTCCTCTCGCGAGGCCGATTACGAATCAAATCAATTGTGGAATTGCGAGCCACCGTCGCTAACCACGCTCGGAAGCGACCGCTTTTGGACGAATCAAACGTAGCAATTCGACGACTGACACGTAGTAAAACTTCTTGCGAAACCTCGCGAGCGTCGGCATCTTGCCAA
>JANODQ010000131.1:0-10343 GCA_031412775.1 Pirellulaceae bacterium
CCTGATCCGGACAACGGCGATAAAAATTTCTTCTTCACTCCGATGCAGTGGTGGGCGAGAGAAGACGCGGTCGACGCTTTGCGAGATTCGTATGGCAACTGGCACAATGACGTCACTCCTAGCTTCCTGCTCGGCTTCAATGAGCCAGATAAACCGGATCAGGCGAACGCCACCGTAGAGAGGGCTGTCGAGGCGTGGCCGCAACTGGTGAATATGGATCTGCCGCTAGTCTCGCCGGCAAATGCGACGGGGGGTGAAACGGCATGGCTCACTCCTTTTATGGATCAAGTGGATGCACTCGGATACCGAGTCGACTATACGGGGATGCATTGGTATGCACCCCCCAACGTCAACACCTTGATGAATCGGATTGATGCGATCCAAAACATGGGTAACGGGCGTCCCGTTTGGCTAACTGAATTTTCAATCGTTGACTGGAGCGGCGGCAGCGGCAACTGGTCCGAAGAGGATAGCTACAACTTCATCGTTGAATTTTTATGGCGAGCCGAATCCAAAGCCAATCTCGAAAAGTACGCACTTTTTATGTGGACTGAGAATTCAACGGACGGCCTCACTCCAGCCAATCCCTGGACAAGGTCTAACCCAAGGTCCAATACATTTTATACAGACAGAAGCCTAACGCCTTATGGAAAGGCTTACGCTACCTGGGACGGGCAAACCACGATCCGGAATGATACGCCCTACATATTGCATAATCGAGATGCATCTCATCGCGTTGCCAATCGCGGTGGAACCGGATTGAATGCTTCGACTATTCGTGTCGACGATGCGACCGTTCAATGGCAATTGCGCGATGCTGGGAGTGGAAAAAAACATATCGTATCAGGTGCCGATGGTCGACTGCTTCGGTACAACGGCACGACTCTCGACTTCGCGCCCAGAGGTACGACGGGCACAGCCGTTGAGTGGACTATCAGCCAAGAGCAGTATGGTTGGCAAAATATCATTCATCCTCAGTCTGGTAGGTATCTGCAACTCAACAGAACCAACAATTCGAGCAACGCACCTACGGCATTAAGTTTCTCGATGGTTACTGCTGCCGCAGCCACAACAACTGCATCGAATTGGTGGTTCGCCAAGCCATATGATCCGATATCCGACGTCGGTCCAGTTACCGACTCTTCGAATGCTGCAAATCAAGTCGCTGAGAATTCACCAGCTGGGACGCTCGTTGGTATAACGGCAAGTGCGGCTGAACCAGATCCAGGTCAAACAGTTACCTATTCTCTTACCGACAATGCTGGCGGCCGATTCGCAATTCATTCAACGACCGGTGTTGTAAGCGTAGCAGGTCCAATCGACTTCGAGACAGCTACGAGCCATTCAATTACGATTCGTGCGACGAGTTCCGATGGCACGACTAGCAGCGGTGTCTTCGTAATCAACGTCTTGGACGTTCAAGAGTTTAGCTCCATAGCCGCACGCCAAGTTTTTTATAACAACGCAACCGGCGCAAACTTGAGCAGCGTTGGTGCGGCGACGAATGCCATCGATACCTCCAAGTCAGCACTAAGAACACCAGGTGCGGTATCGACATTCGCCAACTACACCAATTACTCGCGTGGACTCAATGGCATCATCGTTGACATCAACAGTTTGCCTGCGACCACCACCGACAGTCAAATACTCGCAAGCTTGCAGTTTGCTCAATGGAATGGAATCGACGCGGGCGGATTTACTGCGTTGCCTGGAGCGGCAATTCCAAGTGCTACGATTCTCGCAGGTAGTGGTTCGGGTGGCTCGGCTCGTGTGAAGATCACGTTCCCCGATAGCACGCTGAGGAACACTTGGTTGCGAGTAACCGTCGTGGCGAGTTCGCAAACCGCACTGGCTGTTGATGATGTATTCTATTTTGGCAACGTGATCGGCGAGTTGAACTTTGGTAATACTTCGACGCGTCTACGAGTCAATGGGCAAGACACCAATCAAATCTTGTTGAACCAATCAGCTAGTGCCAACACGGCGCTCGTGACCAACATTTTTGATCTCAATCGTGACGGTCGAGTCAATGGCGTAGACACCAACGTGTTGCTTACCAACCAACAAGCTGGTGGAATCGTTGCTCCTATCGCAGTACCGGCCGCCGTTCCGACCGTTATCGCGTTGTCGGCTTCAAGCTCTGTTACAGATGGCAGCAGCGACGCCGCGTTCGTCGACATAACCTGGCTTGAACCGCTTGAGCGGAGCACCACCCGCCGACGCTTTTCCCTTCGGAACTTCTGATTGCTGTGTCATTAGCTTTCTTCTATCTGGCTGATGAAATACGCCGTTTCTTTTGTCAATAGTTCTATGGCCTAGCTGGTATTCCCGATATCGATAACAATTAAAGACTGAAGCGTGGTACGGAAGTTTCACTATTCTAACAGCTTCGGGACAAGGGTCTTTATTCCTAATAGCTCGACTTCAATGCTTACATATTCGAACTAATTTGGTAACTTAAGGTCAATTCAATCCCTTCGGGCATTACAACTACTTGGAATAAGCAAGTTATACGATGGTCGAACGTCTCTCTTGGATCGCTGTATTTGTTCATTGCATCGGAGTCATTGCGATCGCTTTCGGGTTCGTTTCGTTTGCACAGGCTGAAGAAACTTCTGGCAACGAAATTTCTTCTCCAGCAGCCAATACCGAAGTTCAACAGTACATGGAAAGTTTCAAAGGACGCGGAGTTCTGTCGGACGCAAGCCAGCCCTCTACACCTGAAGTGGCTCTCGCCCAATTCAAGGTTGCGGATGGGATCAAAGTCGAATTGGTTGCTTGCGAGCCAACGGTTGAACAACCACTGTCGATGAACTTTGACGAAAAGGGGCGTCTGTGGTTGGTTCAGTATCGGCAGTACCCGTTTCCAGCCGGACTAAAGATTGTTCGATACGACCAGTATCTCCGGGCAGTCTACGACCAAGTCCCGGCTGCTCCACCTCATCACGTTCCAGGGCTCGATCGAGTCACAGTTTTTGAAGATCGTGATAGCAATGGAACGTACGAATCAAATCATGATTTTGTTGCTGATCTCAATATCGTTTCGAGTGTTCTACCGGGCCATCAAGGGGTGTGGATCTTGAATCCACCTTACTTGCTGCACTATCCCGACAAAGATGGAGATGCGAAACCCGATGGCGACCCTCAAGTGCATCTCTCGGGATTCGGACTCGAAGACACCCATGCGATTGCCAACAGTTTGACTTGGGGCCCCGATGGATGGATCTATGGAGCCAACGGAAGTACGACAACCGGTGACGTTCGCACACGAAGTGGGAGCACGACTTCGTTTCTTGGTCAATGCATTTGGCGATATCATCCCACGCAGGAGGTCTTCGAGATCTATGCCGAAGGTGGCGGTAACACCTTTAGCCTTGAGATCGACTTGGTTGGCCGATTCTTTTCAGGGACCAACTCCGGTTCAACACGTGGTATGTATTATCCTCAAGGAAGCTACGGCGAGAAAAACTGGGGCAAGCACGGTCCGCTTACGAACCCTTTCGCATTCGGCTTTTTTGAACATATGCGATTCCAAGGCGATGAAGACCGATTCGCGCAAACATTTATTATCTACGAAGGGGGGACACTGCCGAAGGCATTCGATAACCGGATCATCGCCGCGAATGCTCTTCACAACAGAGTCTGGACAAGCGAGATTCTTCCTGACACGAGCACGTTTCGTACCGTTGATTTGGAGCCCATCTTGGAAAGCCCTGACCGTTGGTTTCGACCAGTCGATGTCAAGGTCGGCCCCGATGGCGCGGTCTACATGTGCGATTGGTACGATAGCCGGCTAAGTCATGTTGACCCTCGTGATACTTGGCACAAAGCGAGCGGGCGTATTTACCGTATGCAAGGTGAGAACAGCATCAATCAAACGTCGTCTCCGGCTAACGCAGACTGGTCTGAGTTGCTTCGTTCACCGACTCAATTTGATTTAAATACTTGGCCCTCTGAAAAGTTAGTATCGCTACTCTCACATCCCAACAAGTTTTTTCAACAAACGGCTGTTCGAATGCTTGGTACACGCGGGGACAAGAGGATTGTCCCGCTGCTTGAGACTCATCTTCGAGATGGTAAATCGCTCGCAGCACTTCCTTCCTTGTGGGCGCTCTATCAACTAGGTTCGATGAACGACGAGCTTTGGAAAGTTGGTATCAATCACCCGGTTACTCATGTGCGACGCTGGGCGGTTCGGCTACTTGGAGACGATCGGCATGTTTCAGAAACGGTAATCGAACAAGTGGGCTCGCTTGCCGTTACTGAGCAAGATGTTTCTGTGCGGACACAACTCGCTAGTTCCGCAAAGCGATTGCCACCCAGCGCAGCATTCCTAATCATGAGCGGACTGATTGCTCACGATGAAGACATGGAGGACCTCCATCAAGGGTTGCTGATTTGGTGGGCTTTAGAGTCGCATGCGATGACCAGCGAGACTGAAACTCGATCGTTGATTGATAATAACTGGGACAGACAGCTTGTCAAAAAATTCCTGCTTGGGCGACTCATGCAGCGATGGGCATTAGCGACGCCTCCGAATTGGTCTGGTTGCCAATGGTTGCTCGCTTCCTCACCCTCTTTGGAGACTCGCCGCATAGTTGTCGAAGGTTTGAAAGAAGCACTCGCAGGTTCCGCCAAAGCAATGTTACCGCAGGATATCCAAACTGCCGTTGAAGCTTACTATCGCGAAACGGGTGTGTCGAATTTGCCCCTGCAAATAAAGCTTGGAGATGCAACCGCGATCCAAGAAGCGATCAAGAAACTCGGGAACAATCAACCATCGGTCTCTGAGAAGATCGAATTGGTTGAAGTACTTGGCCGAACTAAAGCAAAAGCGAGTCTCTCTGCGATTCAAAAAATGCTCAATCAATCCGACTCGCCGGCCCTTCAGCGAATCGCTTTACAGGCATTATCACAGTTCGAAGACGAAGCGATCGGTGATGCCATTTGTAAGCTCCTTCATACAACGCTTGCAGCAGGTCAAGACGTACAGTTGACTGCGTTTCAAACACTCGCATCGCGTCCTGCTTGGGCAAGCAAGCTCCTCAACGAAATCACTTCTTCTCGGATTAATGCTCGAATCATTCCGCTCGATCTTGTCCAGCAAATGCGATTGCACGAAGATCCTCAGTTGCAAGCGTCAATGCAAAAGATTTGGGGCAACACGCGGCCAACACCCAAAGAGCAAGAAGAAAAAATAGCTTCCGTGCGCAATGTCTTGCGAGATGGGGCAGGCGACATCAAAGCCGGCCATCAATTGTTCATTACCAAGTGCGGCACCTGTCACACTCTTTTCACAGAAGGCGGGAAGACGGGTCCCAATCTGACGGGTTACGAGAGAGATAACCTCGGGTTCATGCTTCCTTCGATCATTGATCCATCGTCGGCAATCCGCGAAGAGTTTACGCAATTCCAAGTCCTCACCGAAGACGGTCGAGTAATTCTCGGACTCGTCGAGAACCAAGACACACAATCGGTCACCCTTCGAAAAGCTGACAACCAAGTAGAACGGATTGATCGGCAAGAAATAGATGTTCTGAAAGCAACGTCCCAATCGATCATGCCCGAAGGACTGCTGAACGACCTCCAGCCTCAACAAGTTCGCGATTTTTTTGCTTACCTTACAGTTCGAACGTTTAACCCGTGACGTTCGATTTACAGGACGTTCGATTTACAGACTAGTGCAGAAAGTTTTGGGTGACACCATGGAACTAGTTATAACGTTGCTGCTGATCGATGAAGCGGTATTCCGATATCATTAAGTTACCAAAACACAAAGAAGACTTACCGTAAATCTTCGTAACAGTTTAAAGTGCCAGAAACGGATATTGCTATCGATTTTCAAAGTGGAAACGCTTTCTATTGCATTGAACTATAATATTTTTCAATGCGTACGATCATTTTAAAAATCTTCCAGAAGCGCGGGTTATGTTTCAAGGTAGTTTGTTTCGATATTTCCACTCTAGCACTATAACGCGTTCGGTCGCGTCTAGAGCTTGTACACGACATCGGTCCCGAACGTATGTATTCGAACGGCTGGAACCTCGTAATCTCTTTGCGACGATCAACATGATCGATCTGGCTAATCTTGGTTCGACTGGCACAATCGTTAATGGAGAGCGGGCGGACGATTTTAGCGGCTTCTCGGTGAGCGGCGCTGGTGATGTCAATGGAGATGGCTTTGAAGATCTGATTGTGGGTGCTTATCGGGCCAACCCGACCAGTCCCTCTCCTGAAAAAAGAGCAGCGGGCGAAAGCTACGTGATCTTCGGAGAAGCTGAACTCCCGGCAACAATCGATTTAAGCACGCTCGGACAACTTGGTAAACCTGCTGGCTTCAGCATCTGGGGCGATGCCACCGGAGACTACAGCGGACGCTCGGTAAGCAGTGCTGGTGACCTGAACGGTGATGGCTTTGATGATCTCGTCATCGGTGCTTATCGTGCCGACCCCATCAGCGGATACAACTCCGGTAAAAGCTACGTGATCTTTGGTAAGTCGAACTGGAACGCTAACGCAACTGTCCGTTTGTCTGATGATATTGCAGCTAGTAATCCGGGCGTTGTTGGCATAACTATTTTAGGTCAAGCGGCTCTAGATCTAAGCGGTGTTTCGGTCAGCAGTGCCGGCGACGTCAATGGTGACGGGTTTAATGATATTTTGGTAGGTGCTTATCGAGCCGACCCAGGTAACCCAGAACGCAATGATGCGGGTAAGAGCTACCTGATCTATGGCAGCCAATCTCTGCCAGCGGTCGTCGATTTAGCTACACTTGGTCAATCGGGGCAGCCGTTGGGAGTCACTTTTCTTGGACAAGTCCTCTTGGATTACGCCGGATTTTCCGTGAGCAGTGCTGGAGACATCAATGGCGATGGCTTCGATGATCTGGTTATCGGCGCATTCGGTGCTGATCCGCCAGGCTTACCGGCCAATAGTGGAGCGGGCGAGACCTACGTTGTATTTGGCGGGCCATCACTTCCTGCAACGATTGATTTATTGACGATTGGACAAGCCGGACAAGCGTCTGGTTTTACCATCTTGGGTCAAGTACGAGATGACCAAAGCGGAGGCTCCGTTAGTGGTGCCGGCGACTTTAATGGTGACGGGTTCGACGACCTGATCATTGGGGCTATCGGGGCCAATCCATCGGGACGCGCCGATGCGGGTAAAACGTACTTGATTTTTGGCAAGCCTGATTGGAGTACCACCTTAACGCTTCGATTATCCGACACTCTAGGTACAAACGGGATCACAATCTCCGGTCAAGCGGCAGGGGATCTGAGCGGGATTTCGGTTCATAATGCTGGAGACTTTAATGCAGACGGTTTCGACGATATCCTGATCGGAGCAAGTCAATTTGATGTTAGTGGGACCAAAAACTATGCAGGCGCAACCTATTTGATATATGGTAAGGCAAGTGGAAATACAAACATCGATCTCTTAAATTTAGGAACTGCTGGCCTGACCATCCTCGGTGCTTCCGAAGGTGATTATAGCGGCGGGTCCGTAAGCAGCGCGGGCGACGTGAATGGGGATGGCTTCGACGACCTTATTATCGGAGCTAGTGGCGTTGATATCGCCGGTCAATCTCGGACTGGCAGAAGCTACGTTATCTTCGGAGGTAATGGATTCGCCGAGTCGATAGCCGCAGGCAATCTCGGCTCCAATGCGTCTAACACGATCACCGGAACTTCGGTTGGTCAAATCATCAACGGAGCCGACGGTGATGATACCTTAGTCGGAAATGGTGGAGCAGATGTTCTTTTCGGAGGTCGAGGCAATGACACACTCGCGGTGAGCGATCTTAACTTCCAACGTATTGTTGGCGGCAATGGCGTTGATACGCTGCGACTTGTCGGTTCGGGAATCTTGTTGGATCTGACCAGTATTCGCGACAACCGCATCCTCGCTATCGAAGCAATCGATATCACCGGCAGCGGGAGTAACACGCTGACACTCAATCAACAGGAAGTCCTCAACATTTCTGAGGAATCAAACACGCTTATCGTTCGTCGTAATGCAGACGACGTTGTCACAATCGGTACCGGTTGGACTCAACTGGCCAACGAAACGATTGGCGATAGCCCATTTTTGGTTTATGCCCAAGGTCGAGCTCGATTAAAGCTTCAGGCGAATCCGCAAGCAACCATCGCCGCACGCCAAGTTTTTTACAACAACGCAACCGGGGCGAACTTAAGCAGCGTTGGTGCGGCGACGAATGCCATCGCTACCGACAAGAGTCCGCTTCTTCCTGGTAACGCATCCACTTTCGCCAACTACACCAATTATTCGCGTGGACTCAATGGCATCATCGTTGACATCAATAGTTTGCCTGCGACCACCACCGATAGTCAAATACTCGCAAGCTTGCAGTTTGCTCGATGGAATGGAATTGATGCTGCGGGATTTATCGCGTTGCCTGGAACGGCAATTCCAACTGCTACGATTCTCGCAGGTAGTGGCTCGGGTGGTTCGGCTCGTGTGAAGATCACGTTCCCAGATAACACGCTGCAGAACACTTGGTTGCGAGTAACCGTCGTGGCGAATTCGCAAACCGCACTAGCTGCCGACGATGTTTTCTATTTTGGCAACGTGATCGGCGAGTTGAACTTTGGTAACACATTGACTCGTCTACGAGTCAATGGCCAAGACACCAATCAACTCTTGTTGAACCAATCAGCCGCCGCCAACTCGGCGCTGGTGACCAACATTTTTGATCTCAATCGTGACGGACGAGTCAATGGCCAAGACACCAACGTTTTACTTACCAACCAACAAGCTGGTGGAATCGTTGCTCCTATCACTATACCGACCGTCGTTCCGGCCGTCGTGCCGGCCGCTATTACGTGGTCAGCTCCAAGTATTTTTACAGCTCCAAGTAGCGACGCCGCTTTTGTCGACGCGAGTTGGCTTGAACCGCTTGAGCGGAGTACCACCCGAAGACGCTCTTCCCTTCGACACTTCTGATGACTCATAAATAAGACTAGCTGTAGGATGGCACCAACGTCCCGCCTGCATGATTGACGGTATACCCGTCAGTTTGATCGTTCGGGATAAATGTTCCCAAACTACGACTTGAATGGTCTGCGTTCGGAGGCGAGAGTTACGATTGCAACTGCGCGCCTGGGCGACCTGATTCGACGATGAACGAGGCTCGGGTGTTGATCGGCGAGCCTGGTGTCTCGACGTAATCTAGAACTTGATAGTCGGCTTTCCATTCCTTTGGTGTGACTTCGCATCGAGTATATCCGCGTTGTGAATTTTGGAACTTCACAAAGGGATTCTCAGCAAGAACATGGGCGTGTGCCTTCGTGCGATCAACGCCATTGCCGCTCGAGGATATCGACGTGCAGACAAACTCGGTCGCAACCGTCTTCGAATCAGGATAGCTGAAGTCAACCTTGAGATCGTTCACCCAGTTGGAGTGAATGTCGCCAGTGAGCACGATTGGATTGGAAACTTGACGCTCTTCCAGGAAGCTCAGCAAGCGACGGCGTGGAACATCATAGCCCGACCATTGATCCATAGAGAACAAAGCGGGTTCGCCCTCAGCAAGATCAACTCGAGCCATCATCACCTGTTGACCGAGCACGTTCCAAGCCCCTTTGGAATCGATTAGCTCTCGGTACAGCCATCGCTCTTGGTCTATACCAAGCATGGTTGCTTGTGGATCGTAAACTTCGTCGGTGAGCGGCTTTTTCCCGTCGCCGTTGGGTTGATCGCTTCGATATTGCCGAGTATCCAGCATATGAAAATTGGCGAGCAATCCGTAAGGCAACGATCGATAGATTTGAGCGTCAGGCCCCTGCGGTAGGGAACTTTTTCGCAATGGCATCATCTCGTAGAAGGCTTGGTACGCGTTAGCACGTCGCAGCAAAAAAAGGTTGCGATCAAAGCTATGCTCTTCAGAGATATCGCTGCTGTAGTTGTTGTCGACTTCGTGATCGTCCCACACGACTAACCACGGGCACTGGGCATGCATGGACTGAAGATGTTCATCCGTTCGATACTGTGCGTAACGGTTACGGTAATCAACTAATGAATTAATTTCATCGCCAATATGCTTGCGAGGTTTATTTTCTTTGCCGCCGTATTCATAGATGTAGTCACCAAGATGGACAACTAAATCCAGGTCGTCTTTGAGCATATGCTGGTAGCCCGTATAAAAACCTTGCTCGTAGCTTTGACAAGAAGCGAATGCAAACTTTAGCTTGTCCGGCATCACGGTCGGTGCTGGAAAGGTCTTTGCTCGTCCAATTCGGCTCTCGGCATCACCGCAACGGAAGCGATAGAAGTACCATTGGTCTGGCTTTAAACCCTCAACCTCGACGTGCACAGAATGA
>JANODQ010000132.1:0-8109 GCA_031412775.1 Pirellulaceae bacterium
GTACGATGGCTGCCGGAACGCTTCCCATTGCTCGCGCTGCTCACTCATTTGGTGATAACACAATCAAGATTGGATTGGTTGGTTGCGGTGGACGTGGTACTGGAGCCGCAACGCAAGCTCTTAGCACCGAGGGCCCAACAAAGATTGTTGCGATGGCTGATGTGTTTGACTACCGCATGAAGCAAGCCGTGCGTGCTATCAAAGGTAAACACCCATCAAAGTTTGATGACAACTGCAAGCAAGAGATTGGTATTGAAGCTTATAAGAAAGTGCTCGAGAGCGATTGCGATCTTGTGATTCTTGCGACCCCTCCTGGCTTTCGACCGCTTCATTTCGCTGCCGCAGTAGATGCTGGTAAGCATGTCTTCTGCGAGAAGCCAGTCGCCGCCGACGCACCAGGTGTCCGGCAGTTCCTCGCTGCGAATCAGAAAGCCAAAGAAAAAGGTCTTGCTGTCCAAGTTGGTTTACAACGTCACCATCAAAGCAACTACAAAGCCACCATCGAGAAGCTTAAAGACGGTGCGATCGGTGACATCATTCTTGCACGCGCCTACTGGAATTCCGATGGAGTATGGGTTCGCAATCGACAAGCCGAACAATCGGAACTCGAATACCAAATGAACAATTGGTACTACTTCAACTGGCTCTCGGGAGACCATATCAACGAACAGCATATTCACAATCTAGATGTTATTAACTGGTTGATGGATTCGCATCCGATTGAAGCACAAGGACAAGGTGGACGTCAAGTTCGAACTGGTCCAGACACCGGAGAAATCTTTGATCACCACGCGGTCGAGTATACCTACGCCAATGGCGTGAAGATGCTCTCGCAATGCCGACACATCCCAGGTTGCTGGCAGAGCGTTCAAGAGTTTGCTCACGGTAGCAAAGGCTGGTGCAATATTTCCGGCGGCAAGATCTATGACCGCAACAATACGGTTGTTTGGTCGGCTCCAGATGGCGAGAATGGCTGGGAGCAAGAGCACCGAGACCTGTTCGCAATGATTCGAAAAGGTGAGATTCCTAACGAAGGCGACTACGGTGCAAACAGCACAATGACCGCCATCATGGGTCGCATGGCAACCTATTCCGGTAAGAAGCTTTCGTGGGACGATTGCTTGAACAGCAAGCTCGCTTTGGCCGACTACGGTAGCCTGAAGACATTCCAAGACCCAGCTCCAATTCAGCCAATCGAACCAGGCAAGTACTGGGTTCCAGTGCCAGGCGGAGACACCTCCAAGATCATGTAGGTTAATGCTGCACGCAATTTGTTTCGACTGCGTCTCCTCGAGATGCAGTTGAGTGGTCCCGCAATTGCTACGTAAGATAAAAACCTCAGACAGCTCGTTTGGCATCTTCTCCAACATTTCCCGACCTCTCCCGAGCGGGATTGAACTTGCCAAACGAGCTGTCGTTTTGTAGCCACTTTCTCGGGATTCCATTACGCCGGTGCGTTGCCCAACAACATCTTTGCAGCTGAATTCATAAGAATTCAGAAGTCGACCGATCCCCACACGCGCTGGCAATCGGCGGTTGGCCAATTCGGATTCTCAGGATAGACTCTTGTTGATCCATCGGGGAGCATCACGATGGGCTGATGAAAATACAGTTTTGCTTGAACTGTTGCATAGTGTGCTACGTTGCAAACTGTGGCAAAGTCGACACCCGTGGCTAGCGCCATCGGCTCAGTTTTCATCAGGCCAGCATTTTGATGTTCTGGTGAAAAAGTTATTTTCTTTGAGCCGTAGCCGTCAGCCAAGTTAGTTTTCACGATGAGCGAATTGCATCACGAGTGTGGCGTTGCCGCGATCTATCACTTGCCAGGCCGCGACGAAAGTCCTCTCTGCACTGAAGGTGGTCCCAACGAGATATCCCGACTGCTGCCTAGAATGCTTCAGGATATTCAGAACCGAGGCCAGCTAGCAGCGGGAATGACAACGTACAACGCGTCTCGTTCTCTGATTCTAGACACGATTAAAGATGTTGGGTCGGTAAGCGAAGTCTTTCGGCTTTCCCATCGCGGCAAGTACGAATCGTTAATGCAGCAATATGCTGGTAGCGCAGCGATCGGGCACGTACGATATGCGACATGCGGGCAAGACGATCGCTCCTATGCTCAGCCTTTCGAACGGCAACATATTCACAAGCACAAGTGGTTTAGCTTCTGCTTCAATGGCCAGCTTGCCAATTACGGCGAACTACGAGATCGACTCACACGCGACGGCGATCATCATTTAGCTCGCGATACAGACACCGAGATCATTATGCATGAGCTCGGTAAACAGCTTTCAGATGTTGCAAGCAGCAATAAGTCTCTCATCGAAGTCGTTCGTGATGCTTGTAAGCACTTCGATGGAGCCTACTCGCTTGCTCTTCTCAATGCTAAGGGGGAGATGCTTGTCGCTCGCGATCCACTGGGAATTAAACCGATGTGCTACGCGATTGAGGGACCGCTTTTTGCAGCCGCCAGTGAGAGCGTTGCACTGCTAAATCTGTCGTTTTCACGCGATTCAATCAAGTCCCTTCCGCCTGGACATGCAATCCTTGTTACGCCTGACGGAATCCGTATCGAGCGATACATAGACACGCCGCCCCCGACGCCCAAGCATTGCTTCTTCGAATGGATTTACTTTGCCAACGTAGCGAGCACGCTGGACGATCGAAGTGTGTATCTTTCGCGAACCCAGCTTGGCGTGGAGCTTGCTAATCGTGAGCGACAGGAAGGGCTGGTCCCATTGGACACGGATACAATTGTTGTTCCTGTGCCGGATACCAGCAAAGCCGCCGCTGACTCGATGGCGTTTCAGCTAGGCATTCCGTCTCGTGAAGGATTGATCCGAAACCGATATAGCGGTCGAACTTTTATCGAAGGTGGCCGAGCGCGTAAGGCAAAGGCCGCCAGCAAGTACACGCCCCTTCGAGAAGTTTTAGAAGGGAAACGAGTGTTTCTTGTCGAGGATTCGATCGTTAGATCGACCACGATGAAGGTCTTGCTCAATCGCATTCGAGATATGGGTGGAGCCAAAGAGATTCACGTTCGCGTTGCCTGCCCTCCGATTATCGCCCCCTGCTTTTACGGCATCGATATGTCGACGATTGACGAGCTTTTTGCACCCAAATTTCTCGAAAATGGCGAACTCACTCGCGCTTCAGAGGAACGCATGGCAGCCCAGTTGGGTTGCGATTCGCTGCGATATTTACCGGTGTCGGCGATCGCGAGAGCTATCCAACTCCCTCAAGACCATCTTTGCCAAGCGTGCGTCACTGGTAATTACCCAACCGATTGTGGCAGCAGGCTTTACAACATCGCCGTCAACCAATTCGCTTCGGGAATCGCAGCCGACCGCACGTATGAACGACGAAGCGATATGCCAACACCAGCAAGTGTTTAGCGAGATATGCGACGGCTGGAATTTACGCGTGAGCACGCTTGAGAATCACTTCGACTCAACTCTCACTCGCGTCGACGAGAACGTCCATCAAGCCTGATGAAGATGTAGGTTCCCTAGGCTTCAGGTGCTAGCTTCGGGGCTTTATGTCAAACTGCGTCATGCTCAACACCCGAGGCTATCACTTACGGTTTAGGAAAAGTGCCCTTTTCATCACCTCGCCCCACAGCTGTGACAGGTTACAGTACACCGAAGCTTTTACTTTACATTTCGGTTTTGAGTTCCCGTCGGTTAGACTGAACAGACCTCTACATTTTCCTCTGAAATCAATATGCCTCAACAAAGCTTTCGTGTCCCTGCTCAAATTCCCGATCCCGCTCGATCGCTTTTGGCTGTCTTGCAGGGTGCTCTGAAACTCCCGAAGGCCGAATGCCAACGCATCATCCGCGATGGTGGCGTCAAAGTTGATGGAAAGATTCGCAACAAGTCTCACGAGATTCTCGAACGCGGTCAGCAAATCCACGTCGACTGGTTACCACCACCGGTTCCACTGAAAAGCCAACGCAAAACAAAGACTTCAGACATTTTTTCGATCGTGCATGAAGACGACGATTTGCTGGTAGTCTTGAAACCTGCGAGTGTGCTCACAGTCCCAACTAAGAACCGCGAGGGGAAAACACTCGTCTCAATGGTCACGCAGTATTTGCAGAAAACAGACCCCGAAGAGGAAGCCTACTGCGTCCATCGCCTGGACCGCGGTGTCTCGGGACTACTCATTTTCGCCAAGTCGATACCGATCGCAGAACGCATTCGAGACCAATTCGCTGACCGGAAACCCGATCGCACCTACGCTACCATTGTTTCCGGAGTCGTCACAAAAGACAAAGGGACCATCAAGTCGTATTTAGCGACCGACGAAAACCTGAGCCGCTACTCGACGAACAAATCCGAGAACGGCGAGCTCGCGATTACGCACTACACGGTTCGCGAGCGTTGGACAGATGCAACGCTTTTGGAAGTGAAGCTAGAGACCGGTCGACGCAATCAAATCCGTGTCCACTTGGCCGAAGCAGGTCACCCTGTCATTGGTGATCCACGCTACAAATCCCAACTCGCCGAACATCGTCTGTGGCCTTACGGACGGCTAGCTCTTCACGCTGAATCGCTTGGCTTCACTCATCCTCGAACAGGAGAGTCGCTCGCCTTTCAATCGAGCTGGCCGCAAGAATTTAGAGAGTTCGTTCGCAAGATTGGATAAGCCTTCGAATTGTAGTTAGATCCTTTCGACTTTATCAGACAATCACTTGCCGACAAAACTCACCAGCCAAGTTCAGCAAATGTCTTTAACGGCGAAAAACATCGCTGCGCCGCAACTCGATCAGACAATCATCACAGATTGATATCGCGAGTGAATCGGTGACTTCGATTGTTTGTAATCCACCATCGTAGTTGGACTTATCCACCACGATGGATTCATTGTCCGGATCGACGATTACATAGTTCGCTACACGTTGAGAGCGATAAAGTTCTCGTTTGTACGTGAGGTCTCGCGATCGAGTCGTTTCGGACAAAACTTCAACGACGATTGCTGGCGACGATTCGACATGCCGCTCGGGCACACCGCCACACACGACCACAATATCCGGTCTTACGATGGTATCGTTTGCGACAATCCAATCGATTTCGTTGAGCACTGAAGCGTGGCAACTGCCTGCGTCAATGGCGGTGACAAGCACGTGAATCAACCTGGAAGTGATTGCGCTATGCCGTCCAAACGGACTCGGACTCATCGATACCGCGACGCCGTCCCAGAGTTCCCAACGACCTTCCCATTTTTGGTAATCAGAGTAGGTGTATCGCGGAGCATACTTAAGTGCAGGGGACATCTTAAAACCCTTTTGGTGTAAACCAATCTATCGATGAAACGATTCTTACGGACTCTATCTGAACGCCCCCGCTACGTCGCCGACAAATATTTACTTCTTTGATAGAAGCCTACTCTCTTCGTAAATCCAAGGTGAGCGGAAAGTCCGGGTTGGGTTTGGCAATTCGACCAACTAGTGGGCCTGGCGTGTGACCGTGCGGCCAGAATCGGGAGGCTCGTCTCGCTTCTGCTTCTAACGCATTGACGGGGAAGACATCGTACGATCGACCACCTGGATGCGAGACGTGGTAGGAACACCCGCCCACTGCACGACCGGCTCGCATATCGACTAAGTCGAGCACAAGCGGGGTATGCACTGGGATGGTCGGGTGTAAGCAAGATGGTGGTTGCCACGCGCGAAACCGAACTCCACAGACATACTGGCCGGGGACGCGTGTTGCTTGCAATGGACAAACAACACCGTTGATTAAAACTTGATGTCGTTTCGGATCATACGACGTCGTTTTGAGTTGGATTCGTTCAATCGACGAATCCACACAGCGCACGGTTCCGCCGCCGCCTGGTTCCTCACCGAGTACATACCAAGGTTCGATCGCTTGACGAAGCTCAATTCCTACTCCGTCGTATTGAACGAATCCAATCGGTGGTAAACGGAATTCAACGTGAGGTTTGAACCAAGCCGAATCCCATTGCATTCCTGCGTGTTGCAAATCGGAGATGATCTCGGTGAGATCTTCCTCTAAGAAATGCGGCAGCAAGAATTGATCGTGCAGATGCGTGTCCCAACGTGCAAGTGGTGCAGTGTAAGGCTGTCTCCAAAACATTGCGATCAAGGATCGAATAAGGAGTTGTGTGGAAAGGCTCATCTGAGGATGCGGCGGCATCTCGAAGGCTCGCAGCTCAACCAACCCAAGCCGACCTGTGCTGCTATCTGGCGAGCAGAGTTTGTCGATACAAATTTCAGCTCGGTGCGTATTACCAGTCAAATCAGTTAGGAGATTTCGTAAGATGCGGTCGACCAGCCACACCGGAGCATTATCGCCTCGCTTAGGCATGATATCCATCGCCAACTGAAGTTCGTAAGTCGCGTCCTTGCGGCCTTCGTCAGGTCGCGGCGATTGACTTGTTGGTCCCACGAATCGGCCGCTAAAAAGATACGACAGCGATGGATGATTGATCCAATACGAGACCATGCTTCGCAGCAAGTCAGGGCGTCGTAGGAACGGGCTGTCGGCAGGAGTCGGGCCACCCATGACGATGTGATTTCCACCTCCGGTTCCCGTGTGCTTGCCATCCAAGTCAAACTTTTCAGTTCCCAGCCGCGAATGCCGCGCGTCATCGTAGACGCCTTCAACGATTTGCTTCAGCTCCCACCAACTCGATGCTGGCTGGACATTGACCTCGATTACACCAGGATCAGGCGTGACCTTGAGTACTTTCAATCGATAGTCAGTTGGTGGCATGTAGCCTTCCAAAACAATCGGCATCCGCAACTCGCCGGCAGTCTTCTCCAAAGCCCAAAGTAGCTCGACATAGTCTTCGAGCGATTCCGTTGGCGGCATGAAGATATAGAGCTTGCCTTGGCGAGCTTCAATACACATGGCAGTCCGGTGAATAGGCTTGTCCGAAATATCTTTCGGGTATTCAGGAAGATCGATGTCATCAGGATCTTTGACTACGTTGTAAGAACCATACTCTTTCGAGTCAGCATCTAGTTTCCTTTCATGCTTTTTCTCTTCAGCCAGTTTCTTATCAGCCAGTTTCTTTTCAGCCAGTTCCTTTTCCGCGAGTTTCAATTCTTCAGCGGATTCATTCGCTTTTTCCGGAGCACCGCCTCGGCCTCCATAGTTTTGATTTTGACGAACGATTGTAGGCGGCATCGGTAGCGATTGTCGGCCCATGAACGGATCATCTGGCACCCAATTCAATGGATCGGCGGGACCCGAATGAGGCAAAGTGTCCAGCGGCAGTCGCAAGCCAACTGGTGAATCTCCTGGAATTAAAAAGAGCTTTTCAGGACGCACTGGCCACGGCCCACTACTCCACTTGTAACCAGGTTGCTTCCCGGCAGCAGGTGTCGCTTGCGATTGTTCCCATTGACGTCGAAGAGGCATGACGAGCCCCACCGGTTTACTGATCCCATTGGTGAAGACTTTCGTAAGTCGTGCTCGCTCTTCGGGATCTTCGACTTTGGAATCGAGTGGGCTCACATTGATTGGAAGGCGTTGCTCTTTCCACATGTAGTAGAGAACGTCTTCGTAAGCCGGCATCAACCAGCACGGTTCTACTCCGAGATTCTCTGCAAGCTTCATTGCGAATCGTTTGCACGCTTTGTATTCGAAGCCATAGCTACGCGACTCGTCAGCGATCAGCGTTTCATCTTGCCAAAGAGGCTGACCATCGGCTCGCCAGTAACAAGCCATCGCCCAACGTGGAAGTTGTTCGCCAGGATACCATTTGCCTTGTCCATAGTGGAGCAAACCACCTGGTGCAAAACGCGTTCGCAGTCGCTTAAGCAACTCGGCTGACAGCTTTCGCTTGTGAGGCCCTACGGCTGCCGAATTCCATTCAGCACCTTCCATATCATCGATTGAAACAAACGTTGGCTCGCCACCAAAAGTCAGTCGCACATCATCGGCCATCAATTGCTTGTCGACTGCCTCTCCAAGAGCGTCAATCGACTCCCATTGTTGATCGCTGTAAGGCTTCGTTGTACGAGGGTCTTCGTGGATCCGAGTCACCTTCATCTCGAAACTAAAGTCCGATTCGCATGGGTCAATAGCACCACTGATTGGAGCCGCTGTAAGTGGCTCTGGAGAACACGCTAAAGGC
>JANODQ010000133.1:0-4539 GCA_031412775.1 Pirellulaceae bacterium
CATCCTCGGTAGGGCTCAGACCCACCGGTTGGGAGTTGGGAATTGTCAACACTCCAATTGAGTGGGGGAGTCAACGAGAAGTCGGTTCCATCGCTTCTAACTTCTCTCGATCCAGTGAATGGACTCAAGGGGATAAACTCGAAGTCCTGAGTCAACGCGGTCGCTCCCGCTGTTTTAATGGTCGGCCCACCAGTTGTGTCGAGGAATGCGCCGTTATCGATGAATACTGTGTAAGCCGTGTTAGCGAGCAAGTCCGTTGGAAGATCCACTGTTACAGTGCTTCCCGAAATCGACACGTTTGGCGAGTTCACGTCGACTGCGACTCCAAGAGTTCCAGTCGCTTGGTTCACGACGTGAATGTTTCCCTGTCCTTTAACAACCGGTTGGCTGAAAACAACTTGGAGATTTGTATCCAAGGGCCAATTAATGGAATTGTCCGCAGGACTTAGGCTTACGATGTCGACCGCCATCAAATTACGCGGTTCGAGTTGCTCAAGAAACCTTCTTCTAGCTTGCAACCGTCGAGCTTCAGTTCTCTTGCGTTTACCAAGGAAGCGTTGTGCCGACTTGGCGAAAGACTTAAGTGTTCGACTACCAGAAAATGACATCAACGTTTCTCCAAAAAGGTGTTCGATGAAAGGACAAATTGCAAAAGGCAAATAAACTTCTCTCGATATCGATCAAGGTGGAATCAAGTTCAAATTGCGCAATCCGAATTAGCAGTATTGTGTGCACACTCGTTAAGACTTGGGTGCCGTAATAGAGAAGAAAGAGTTAATGTGTCATAAAGAAATAAGGAAGTTTATGCTTCCAAGTGACACCTATGCGCGAATCATTTTCTACGTGCAACACGATTCGCTGAAGCTGAACCTGCATTGAGATGAGCTTGCGCATTGAAGGCAATGACGGCTCGGTCTGTCTCGCCTTGATAGGGAAGTCCGCTATGCATTAAGAATGATGGAAACAGAAGGAGTAATCCGCTTTCGATTGGTGGATCAAGCGTCGCGGATAAGTATTTGTTGCCAAAATCGCGATAGCCACCACCGAGATTGTGTGGGCAGTAAAAGCGACTGCCGCCGTTCGGCGCTGACTGACCAACACGCTGTCCGCTCGTTCCGGTCTCAAGATAAAAGATACCGCACCATGAGCATCCATGATGAACGTGCGCATCGTGAAAACCACCTTCATTAGTTATATGATACCAACTATCGACAAATTGAATTTGGATATCTTGCGGACTCGCTTCCTGATCATTCGCGATACAAATAGCTGTTGCAAGCGTCGACTCTATGAACTTTACTAGGCTTTGAAGACTCTTTTCGTGCTGAGAAAATAGATCGAAATTGCTTTCGTATAGCCCATGTGCCGATTTTGCCCCGACCGCAACTCCACTTTCGATCGTTTCGCTTTGGCTAACTTTTAAATGCTTCAAATATGCCAACAGATTCATTCCGTCAGTCGACATAGCATCCCATCGACGCGTGAAAAACATCGTCGGCCAAGCTTGCGTTCCTCGGAGATCGTAAGATTTATCTGTAGACATGCGGGAGACGCTCAAGTTTATTTGGATTTGGAAAGGACAAGAATGACGTGGGGAGCTTCGTTACCGCAATGGGTCCTCCAAATAATAGCGAAGCGTTCATCACGATATTGTTAACGAATCAAGAAGAAGTGAAGAAGGTTGAGAGAATGTTTCCATGAGCGAGAATCGGCTATGCGAAAACTATAATGCATCCAAAGCAAACTTTATAGGAATCGCTACAATCGATGGCGTTCAGTATTCAAAACATATCATGCTCTTATCGAACGAATTACTCATAATGACCGTTCCTGCTGCGTCCAAAATGAATCAGCAAATCGCCTTAGCTTTTCCGACGCTTATCGGACGATTCCAGATAGCTGATACTGAAAGTACTAATGCAGCATTACTTGCTATGCTTTTAAAACGTGAGGCAAATTCACCTTCAAGCGATTATGCGAACGTCGGGGGTTGGCATTCATCGGGGGACCTTCTTGATTGGCCACATGAAGAAGTGAAATTGCTTAGAAGCTGGCTCTCTGAAGGACTGAATCGCATGGTTCAAGCAACGGGGACACTTCCTGAAGTTGCTGGACGTGCGGCTCCCCCGCGAGGTAGTTTCCGAATGAGTGCTTGGGGAAACATTAGTCGACGCGGTAACTACCATCGGATGCACAATCATCCTGGTAGCGCTTGGTCGGGTTGCTATTACGTAACAGGCGTCAGCTCAAGCAATTCAATGGGCGGCGTGCTTGAGCTATACGATCCACGTCCATTTACAGAAATGGTGGAGGTCCCAGGTTCGCCCTACGGTCAACGCGTCCACATTCGTCCTGTACCTGGACTTCTGATTCTCTTTCCCAGTTGGTTATATCACTTTGTCCATCCGTCTGATTCCGATTCAGAAAGAGTGTCGATCGCATTTAACGCGTCGTGGTGGCCAGCATGACCAATTCAACTGGAATGACGCTGCAACAGGCTTTGAGGGCGTCTCCGAAGCTATTTCCACTAAATATCGATACTGATGGACGTGTTGTTCAGCTCGTTGGTCTCTCTGAAGCGGAATATCAAGTAGCAAGTTTTTTAGATAATCGATTGCTCACAGCGAATACTCCCCAGGCGACCGTTCCTTGGCAAGAACTTGCCATTGCTGCATCCGGATTACCAATAAATTGCGATTTCATTTTTCATATTTCTCATGTGGGTTCGACTCTGCTATCGCGATTGCTCGGATCTCATCCGTCCTGCTTTTCCGTAAGAGAACCTGCCATTCTTCGACTGATTAGCCAAGGAAGATTTCAAGATCGACTTCAAACGTTCCTAGGATTGTGGTCGCGTACGTATCATCCGGGCCAACGTGCAATCATCAAGGCGACCAGCTTTGTTAACGAGATAGCTATACAACTACTTTCGGTTGCTCCCAATTCGCGAGCATTGTTGATGTTTGTAAAGCCAGAAACCTTCCTACCAGCATTGCTAGATGGTGCGATGAGTGATATTTCGAGTAATCTTCAATGCCGTTTCAAGCGACTCCAAAGTAAAGGTCTTCTTATCGGCGTCGCACTTGGAGACCTATCACCGGGTGAATGTGTTGCGATGAGCTGGCTTTCAGAGATGGAATCTCTCAACGAAGCCGCCAAGACTTTCGTTGATCGGACGCTTTGGCTGGATTTCGATGAATTCCTTGATCAACCGGAACTGAATTTACAAAAATCGTTTTTACATTTCGGCGTGACAGCGGAAGTTCAATCGCTCATAGCCGGACCGATTATGCAGAAATATGCCAAGAGGCCGGATGTAAACTACGACGCTTCCTTTCGAGCGAAGCTGCTCGACGCCTCGAGGGATAAACATCAAGACGAGATTTCTCGCGGGCTCGCGTTTATCAAGCGACACAAATTAGAGTAAATGTCATCTGTTTCGTAACCAATCTACGAAGTTTGGATCGTCCATCTTAAGAACTGGACCTTCTTTTCGGCGTCGTTCAAATTTTGGATCCGTTGGATCGAACGTCTCTTCAGGCTTGAATACACGCGGATCGACTGGGACGAATTTGTAAGGAGTGAAGTCCGGTTCTGACGTGAACATATCTGACAAGTCATTCGCGGTAGCATCAAACAAGTTATTGGGCCCCAAATTGAATAGTCGGTAAATAGTTTTGGTGATACTAACGATTGAGGCATGCTCATGAGAGACGACTCCACGCTTTGCCCATGGGCTGATACAAAGTACATACGAGCGATGTCGATCAATCGAATCGTTATCACCTCCGGAGTCATCTTGGGTAACGAAGATTGCCATCTTCTTCCATTCTGGCTGCGCAGATAAATAGGCGACGATCTTTCCGAGTGCTAAATCGTTGTCTGCCATATAACTTGCCACGTACGGAAAGCCGTTTTTCGGAATCGGTGCCGCTCCATGATCGTTGCAAAGCGTAACGTTAATAAAGTTTGGAATCTTATTCTCGTGCTTCGTTCGATACTCTTCGAGATCTTCAACAAACCAATCGACTCGCGCGATATCCGGAATGTAGTTGTTATAAGCAGGGAAATCAAAATCCGTATTGTCAAATAAAACCTTCGGCATCGGAAAGTTGACTTGGGTGTATGCCCCTGATCTATTCGTCATCGGCCCCTCGTCATTGTCAGGAAGTTCAAAGCCCTCTCCATAGTTGCGAAATGGAATCTCACCACGCGAAAGATGCTCCCACATCGAACCGTTTTCAAGATAGTCTTCAGGGATTTGTGAGCCGTTGGATGTGAACGATACGACTCGACCTTCTGCAGTTTCGCTTTTACTGAATCCCCATCCAGAATAAAAAACGCGCGTTGTCCACAGACTTGGATAAGCACCCACTAACCAGCGATGACCGTCACCAGATGCTTGTGGTTCCATGTAAAAGTTATCGGAAATACAAAAGTTCTCTGCGAGTCGAATGTGATTAGGCATAATCGGCATACGCTCTTTCTTGCCCTTCTCTGCAAGCCAACCATTGAGGCCGAACTCCGCGTACTCGGGCT
>JANODQ010000134.1:0-6663 GCA_031412775.1 Pirellulaceae bacterium
TACGAAGACGCGCAGAATCCTTGGCAATTGGCAGGTCAACATCTGGAGGTTTGTATTCAAGGTTCCTGCCCTATCCATCGGTTGCAATGAAGATTCAGAGGCGGTAGATCGCTACTGCTGGGACGAAAGCGACTCACATTTTTAAGATGATATGCTTAATGCGAAAGATTGAAGTCGAAGGCGGGATAGATATCACCGATAGCTAAATTATCCCGTTACACATCGTAAAGGCCTGGGTCAACATTGGGGGGTTCCATTAGTCGCTTCAGCCTACCTTTTACTGACAAGTCACCGCCGAGCATGGGGTCTTCCGAGTCCAGGATGTCTCCCATTTCTTCGTCAATCTTGTCGGGATCTTCGCCAGACTCCATACGTTTCATCGCTTCCAACATTGCCCCGGTGGGTTCCATACCAGTTGCTTGAAACATCTTTCTCATGATGGCAGCCATTTTGCGAGGGTCTTCGGCTCCGCTTTCACCGTCTTCGCCGAACGTTTCGGACATCTCCGACATCAAATTTTCCATGACCGATTCGTCGACGTTCGCAAACGGATCATCAGCCGACTTAGACGACTCTGTCAAACCCTTTGAGATGGCAAATCGAGAGACCTGCTTGTCCAGTTTTTTCGCTCCGCACCGTGGACACTTTGGGGAAATGGCAGGATTTGCGGTTTTGGCCAGGAAGCTAAAAACCGTGTGGCAGGGGGGGCAATAAAATTCGTAAATTGGCAATCAGACGCTCCTTTTTCTTGTTTCCAATTTCAGATCGACACGTTCTTTGTATTATTTCACGAACCAACGTTCTTTGAAAATGGGTTGCAACCTCCTAAGTCGTGGAAACGCGTTGTTTTCCGTCAGCAAATCCCAATTAATAAAAAGTTACCTCAAATTGCTTGCAACTTTTCTTGAGTCACGTCGTAGTGTTGGTTTCGGAACTCGCACCGGATTGCCGATTCGTTCTTGTGGATTATCCGGATTAGCAAGGTTAGGCCGATCGCAATTATTACGCAGGATGGCCGTCATCTTAATGAAATTTTGATGTGCCCAGCTAGTTTTGATTGGTGATTTGTAGATGGATTGATATGCTTAGAGAGGGTCGTTTTGGTTCGCCTTTTTCTAGACGGTGGCTCTAAAAGGTGGCTCGTGGTTTGTGCATGTTTTAGATCTGCGTTTACGCGGCACCTAGCAATGAGTTTTTAGGTTTTTATGAATTTTCTGCTCGAACCCTTTCGTTGGTTGCTCGGCCTCTTGCGAGGTTTTTCCGAGATTTTCGAATTGTTGTTGCAGTCTCTTGGAGGCGGTGGAAAAGTTCCGGATGAGGATAATCCATCTCGGCCATGGTGGAAAACGATCCTGCTTCTTCCAATACTTCTTCCGTATTGGTTGTGGACAGCTTTTTTTACGATTCTCTCTTATCCGTTAAGTTTGTCGAGTCTTGGTCCCCGAGCGAGGACTGCATTTTTGCTCGGATGCCCTGCGATCTTGGTGTTCCTGGCGACGATCGGGATTTTGATTTTTTCCTTCGTCTCAACCAGCAAGATCAATGATCGCTATCGAAATCAGATGAACATTGCGTTGGCTACAAAAGACTTCAACCAAGCAAAGGTCGTAGGAAGAAGATTGTTCGAGCCCGGCAAGACACCCGATCCAGAAACCAAGTTTCGGTATGCAATCGCCCTCGATCAAACCGGCGAGTCCGAGCGAGCATCGCGAATGATCGAAGAATTGGCTCCGGATGATTCGCCGGGGTACTACGAAGCCCATCGCATTCAAGCAATGACGGTCGCTTCGCGGGCAGGTAAAACACCTGACGAGAAACTGCTTGAACGGCTGCGATGGCACCTCGGACACAGCGGTGAAGAACCGAACGTTGCAATCGAACAGCTCTGGGGCAGCTACTTCATGACCGTCAATCAACCAAGTGAAGCTGCAAAGCATCTTGAAACTGCTGCGAAAATGGACCCCAAGATCTATCTTGCACTTTCAGAGTTGTATCAAAGGTCAGGGAACACTCCCGGCGAGTCGCGAGCGTTGAGAGCTGCTGAAGATTACTTCTCAAAAAAGCTTCGCGATGATCCGCTTTTGCGAGAAGAGAGATTGTTGCTGGCCCTGGTGCAAAGCCGAATGAACAATATCGAAGCCGCTGAAAACACGGTTCTTACTGGAGTCAGACTACACCCGGACGCCAAGATGAAACGTGAAGCATCCAGTTTCTTCATCGTTCGATACGACAAGATTGCTCAAAGCGATCCCGAGGACCTGACAACTCAAATGAGATATATCGAGAACGCTCTAGCACTCGATGTGAACAACCTCGAAATCTACAACCGTATGATTACGCTCTACGGTCGTGCCAAGGACTCCGAAGAAGGTGCGAAGATTCGCGGGATGCTCGAATCGATGATCAGCGAAGGCAAATCTCCCGCACTTGGTCACTTCGCGCTCAGCAGCATTTATCTGCTCGAACGTAACTCCAAGCAGGCTGAATTTCATCTCAACCAGTCTTATAAAATCAATCCAAATTTGCCGGTGGTAACCAACAATCTCGCATGGATGTTGGCACATTCGGAAGATCCGGACCTTGATCGAGCCATGGACTTAGTGCAATCGGCAATTAAATACGCCCCGGAAGTAATTTCATTTAAGGATACCTTGGCAACCATCCTGATGAAACAAGGTAAGCTTGATTCAGCTATCGCTGAGTATGAGCGAATCCTTGCTCAGTTGCCAGATCCACGTGTAGCGCATCGAAAACTTGCTGACATGTACAAGCAACTAGACCAACCAAGTATGGCAAAACTACATGAGGACAAATCGAAGTGATAAAAGCCAATATAAAAAGCTAGTATGGGATCGCCCAATCGCGTCTAATAAGTAGATGACTTTGGATGTTTCAGATAGTTAAAGCTGGCCAATATTTTCCCGCGAAGTAGAATTCGCGGTCCAATTTGTAATTTTTCATCCTAACGAAAAACTGCCGATAAGCCCGGCATGGAAGCATCGCATTTTTTAAGTAAAGCAGCCTATGTCTATTATCTCAAATGCAAATTCTGATACGCCTTCCGGTTATGGTTACGGGCCGCCGAATAGTGAAAATAACGGCTACGGTTATGGAGATCAACCGTCCGAGGTAAGTCAACCGTCAATTGACTTTTGGGGAGCAATAGTCCGACGGAAGTTTGTAGTGATCTTGCTTTCTCTAATTGGTGCTGGTGTCGCTTATTTGCTCTACACGCAAGCAAAGCCAAAATTTGCTTCGTCCGTTAGGTTGATGATCTGGAATCAAGCTCCACCAAGCATCGTGAATGGCGAGGCCGTTCAACGAAATGTTTCTGTTCCAAAACAGCTCAACCTTATTTCAAGTGAATTGATCCTGGCTGCTGCTATTAAGAACGGAAATCTCGAGAAGTTGGAATCCTTCCAAGATGAGACATTCCCGTTGGTAGCTTTGTCGAAGATGATCAAAGTGCAACCTTCGGATAAAGAGCGAGAATCCGACTCGATCGACATCATTTGCCAATGCCCTGTTGCGGCTGACTGCCGTGTCATCTTAGAGCAAGTCTATTCTGCCTACGTGTCCATCTTAGAGGAAGACAATGCTACCGCTGGTAAAGAATCAGTGATGCTGCTCGAAAAAGTCCAAGAACAACTCAAAAGCGATCAAGACATTTCTAGCCAAAGGTATCTGCTGCTCGTAAAGAAACTAAATCTTTCAGCAGAAAATGAACGCGGTTCCTGGATCAATCCGTTCTCGGATGATATTCGTCGAGTCAAAGAAGAACGCGAAGAGGCTGGTACCGAACTTCGCGAGTACAACGTTTTAGTCGATCAAGTTCGACAAGCGATGGAGCTGGAAGCGACCCGTCCGGAACTCTTCCGATTGGCAGTAATGGATGCCAAAAAATTCTTCCAGATGACGCAACAGCAGTCGGATGAATTCGACTTGAGCTTTGCCGACGCCGAAACACGGAACTCTGCGTCACGTTTCAAGCAACGCTTAGAAGGTATCGAAGCAGCCCTCCTCGAAGCCGAAGCACGAAAGTCTAATTTGCTTAAATCTCTCGGCGCAAAGCATCAATCGGTCTTAAAATTGGATACCGAAATTGAAACGCTACGCGAGCAACAATCAGGCACAAAGTCGGCCTTAGAAGACCTTTATGCGTCTGTTGAGTCAAGCCTGGAGACCGCCCAAACGACCCAAGGTACGCAAGAAGCAAAGCGACAACGCGATAAGGAAACCGAGCTCGTTCGCTTGTATGCAACCGACTTGGTGCGACTTCAAAGTAAGTACAAGGCAACCGTCAACGAACTCTCCCAACGTGCAGCGCTGCTCGAAGAACAAGCTTCAATCATCGCAGGTGATATGGCCGAGTTGAACGTGCTGAAAGAGCGTATCGAAGATCGCCGCGCGGCAATCACTCAATTGCTTGAAAAGCTATCGGCGATCAACATAGTGTCTTCAAACTACAATTCTACAAAAGTCCGTTTAATCCAGAACGCGTCTATTGGAGAGCAAGTCGCACCAATTCTGCTGAAGTATTTAGCTCTCGGAATCTTGGCCGGCGCGGTTTTAGGATCAGGACTTGCCGTTTTGATTGACCAATCGGATTTGTCTTATCGCACACCAATCGATATCCATCACAACTTGCGAGCACCCGTCATTTGCAAAGTCCCAAACATTAAACGAGGGAAACCAGATCCTTCCTTTATCGGATCACCAATGCTTGTCGCGGCATCCAGACCCAACAGCCCCGCTGCCGAGACGTTCAGAGCCGCGCGAACGGCAATTATGTTCGCTGCCCAAAAGACGGACGGTCGCGTATTCCTTTTCACAAGCCCCTCGCCTGGTGATGGAAAATCGACCACGACATGTAATCTTGCTGTATCACTTGCCCAGTCAGGCAAAAAAGTCGTCTTAGTCGATGCCGATTATCGTCGCCCTCGTGTTCAACAGTACTTTGGTGTGCAGTTTGAACCAGGGTCGGTTGACTACTTGGAAGGTAAGGTATCGCTTGACGAAGCTTTACGAGCAACCGAAATTCAAACCAATCTTTCGCTTCTTACGACAGGTGGACGACCAAAGAATCCGGGTGAAATCGTATCGGGGATCGATTTTCATAACATGATCGCTCAGCTTCGCGAAAAGTTCGACTACGTATTAATCGATTCGCCGCCAGTTCTTCCGGTGGCAGATGCGACCGCGATGGCCTCGCATGTCGACGGTATATTCCTTGTACTGCGAATTCGTCGCGGTGTGATGCTTGCTTCGCGAAAAGCAAAAGAACAATTGGATATGGTCCACGGTAACGTCTTGGGTGTCATCGTGAACGGCATGGATGAGAACGTTTACTACAATGAGTATGGTTACTACTATCGAGGAGCGTACTACTCCGGAAGCACTCGATACTACGATGCGGTCAACACCGATTATTCGGAGAAAGCCTCTGCGAGCACTTAAAAAGACTTGGAAGCAGAATGATTTCAAGTCTATCAAGGTTGCTTCCCGAGCACGAGCATTCTTTCGGAGTATCCACCCCGCGCGATTCGTCTACGGCCTGCGAAGGCGTCGCAGCCGACACCCATGGCGACTCGTCCTGTTCCTTGGTTTCCAAGAGGTCGAATCGTGGAATCCTCTACTGTAAGACCGTCTCAGTTTTTAGAGTACGCGACAGGCGACTATTACATCCAAGACGCAGGCTCGATGCTCGCGTTAGCCCTGCTGGATGCAAGGCCCGGTGAAGCAATCTGTGATCTCTGTGCTTCGCCAGGTGGCAAGGCTTCTTCGATTCTTGAATCCCTTTCGGAGGTCGATCCTGAAGACCCCGAAGATCCGAAACCTCACAGTGTTCAGTTTCGCAGTGGTCAGTTTCAGGGCGGTCAGTTTCACAGCGGTCAGTTTCAAGGCGGATGGCTCCTTGCAAACGAGCCAATCCGAACGCGAATGGCGATTCTAGAGTATGCATTAGCACGGACGGGACATTTGCGATTCATGACGATGAATCAAGACCCATCGCGAGTCGCACTGCATTTCCCCGCTCGATTTGATGCGGTGGTTGTCGATGCTCCATGCAGCGGGCAAGCACTTGTTGCAAATGACAAACACGCCGAAAACGCGTTCGACCCGCGACTGATTGAACACAGCGCAGCACGTCAGCGACGCATCCTGATGGAAGCCGTTCGACTTTTGAAGCCCGGCGGACGGTTGATCTATTCCACTTGTACGTTTGCCATCGAGGAGAACGAAGCGCAGGTCGAGTTTTTATTAGATGCGTTTCCTGGTGCTTGGGAACCCATTCAACCCGATTCACTCAAACCATGGGAATCGCCGATAACCAGCGGTTGCTATCGCGTATGGCCTCATCGCGATCCAACGGCAGGTGCTTTTGCTGCTGGCTTGCGTTTAGTTGGTGACCTGAAATTGGAGTATCCTCTCGACATCACTAAATCCAAACGGGAAATATCTGTTCGTCAGCGAAAACCAGATCAACGCGACAATCTCCAACGAGGCAACTTTGATCGTCTGAAAAAATCAGTGCCTATCAAGTCGAGGGCAAACGATTCCGAAGTCTCTCTTGATTTGCAATTACTGCAAGGGTTCGGTGTACCAGTACGACTGCGTACGAAGCTAACTGACGACCGATTGTCAGCACTATCTGAAGACATT
>JANODQ010000135.1:0-9439 GCA_031412775.1 Pirellulaceae bacterium
CGGGCGTCATCTTGAACAGCGCGCTGCTCGCGGTGGCGGTGATGACTGCGGTCTTTTGCTGGGCGGCGAGCTGGGCGGTTTCGGGGTTGATGAGAAATCGCTCGGGGTTCTCGTGGGCCGGGTTGACCGTACCGGGCAGGTGCGCGATCCAGTCGGCACCAGCACGCACGGCGGTGTCGAAATCTGCGACGGTATCCACATGGGCAATCACCCGGAGACCGGCCTTGTGGGCGCGGGCCACCAGGGCTGTTGCGGTTTCGGCGCTCATGCCCAGGCGGCCTGCCCATTCCGGCTTGCCGCGCAGCGTTCAGCAGCGAGTCAGCGGCCATGGGCGTCAACATCTCCTCCACGTAAAAGATCGCGTTCAGCAGTGCCTGGGGCGTCTTCATCGAAGGGTTCGTTAGTATTTCCACCAGCTTCTCGCTGGCGGCGTTGTCGATTCGACTTGGCTCTTTGATTTCGACTCCACGCGATCGAAGGTAAGCTTCGAACGGCTGCAGGAAAGCACAAAGCACGGTCGGATTGATTTCTCGGATGACCTCTGGCTCACCGAGTTGCTTGGGGTTGTAAGTAGGCATAGGCGATCACTCTTCCACTCATGTTGAAACGCATCCTTGAGACTCGTTTAAGGCCAGCGTCTCCAAATTGCTAGCTTTTGACTAATGTAGTGGAAGTATTGAACGCTACCTCCTTGACACCTCTGGTCACACGAAAATGGGAATTTGCGGAATTATTCATATTCAGTACGAAAAACCCGCAGAAATGTTTTCTCAGAACTCATCGACAGACTCTGCCACGACACGATTTCGGAGCCCAATTTCGTCGCAGATTTGCTTCCAAGCCGCTCGCTGTTCTTCCCAGGTAAGCATGGCAGCGATCGGGCGCAGGCGCTTCTCGTGGATATCGGGCTTGCCTTTGGTGGCCGGTAGATTGAGCAAGGCTTCCTGGATGTCAGGCGCTAGTTGGTTGAGCGCCATAATCTGGCTCATGCGTGGTTGAGTAACGTGACCTCGCCGTGCCAGTTCGATCGTGTCCGACGCTTCGCCAGTGCGAAGCATCTCGTCAAACCGAATGGCCAGCGCCATCAACTTTGAGATACGAGGCACGCGATTGGTTGGTCTAGGCCGCGGCGGTTCCGCGTTTGGGTCGATGGGACGAATCGCGATGCGACCTCGCGAGGCGATTCTGACCTTGAGTTTGCGTTTTACAGTGACCATTAAACCTCCTGTGATTGTTGTTCCAGCGTCTCAATGCCGCTGGAGTGGAAAGTAATCGCGATCGTGCAATCGCTTTGATCGAACTCAACCTTGGAGACTAACAGGGCCAGCAGTTGTGATTTCTCGCGCGTGGTCAAAGCGTCCCAGATACGATCGAAATCGGTAAGCGCATCTTCTATCTCCTGAGTCGACATCTCATGCTTTTCCAAATCGACGAGTTGTCGATTCACTTTGGCGAGTTCAAGTTCTGCCTTCTCGATTCGCTCCTGAATGTCTGCGATGCGATGCGACACTTGGCCGTCAGGTCGTTCATCGAGTGCAAGTTGTCGGATCTCGCCGTGATCCCGCGTGAGTTGCCGGGCAAGCTGAATCTGATGTGCTTCGATGTCATTCCTGCCCTGCTGGATAACGACCATGGCCTGGCGAATGATTTCGTCTCGGAGCCCAGCGTCCCTGGAAATGTCTCGCACCTGATCAACTACAGCCGCTTCGATTTCGCCCGCTGGCAGCGACGGATGTTTACAAGATTCTCGACCGCGTTTGATGGCTCGGACGCAAGTGTAATAGCGATAGACGATCGCGTTGCGTTTGGTCATGTTGTGAACCATCGCCACATTGCAGTGTGGGCAGCGAATCAGTCCCTTGAGCAAGCCGCCGTGCTTACTCGGCATGCGATTGCCACGATTGAATCCATTCTCTCGGAGTTGTGCTTGGACTCGCTCGAAGATTTCATCATCGACGATGGCCTGATGTTGGCCTTGATACAGGTCCGTCTTGTGCTTGATTTTTCCGCAGTAGATTGGGTTGGTCAGCAACGCATGCACGCTGCATTTGTCAAACTGTCGCCCGCCTTTAGTGAGTCCTTTTTTCGATTGCCAAAGCTTGTTGTTCCAGCCACGCTTGTCTAGCTCTTCAACTACCGGCAAAAGATTCTTCAGTTCAAGGTAGAGCGAGAAAATGCAACGCACCTTGATGGCTTCTTCAGGATTAATGAGTAGCTTCGGTGTCCGTTCGCTGCGATCAACGTCGTAGCCAAGAACGGGATAGCCGCCAGTCCATAGTCCACGCCGACACTGAGCAGCTAGCTTGTCGCGGATACGTTCGCCGATGATCTCGCGTTCAAATTGGGCGAAGGAAAGCAGGATATTCAGCGTCAACCGACCCATCGAATGCGTCGTGTTGAAATGCTGAGTCACCGAAACGAAGGAAACGCTGAACTTGTCGAATGTTTCCATCACGCGGGCGAAGTCGAGAAGGGATCGGCTGAGTCGATCGACCTTGTAGACCACGACGCAGTCAATCTTGCCGGCCTGGATGTCTTCCATCATCCGTTTGAGCGCCGGTCGTTCGATGTTGCCACCAGAAAAGCCACCGTCGTCATAACGATCATGCACGAGTTCCCAGCCCTCGTTCGTTTGGCTGCGAATGTAGGCCTCGCCAGCATCCCGCTGTGCATCTAGCGAGTTGTACTGTTGATCGAGTCCTTCTTCGGTCGACTTGCGTGTGTAGATCGCGCAGCGAATCGTCCTTGGACGTGTTGATGGTTGTTTGCTCATGCTTTCCTCCCTAGTCGAAAAAACAGAAATCCATTGCAGTGAGAGCCACTGACTTCTTTCGCGATCGCGGTCAGCGATTTGTAACGCTGGCCTTCGTATTCAAAGCCATCTTGCAGGACGATCACGCGAATCATCTTGCCTTTGTATTGCCGCTCGACGAAGTTGCCCGGTGGTGGTAATCGCGGGTCCCAATCCACAAACGCTGATGGTTCAGGCACGACGAGCTTTACGCCGTCGTTGCTGTGCTTGCGTGGGGCGGTCACTCGCGTATCAGCGTCGACCGCCAACTCCTCGGCCTTCTTCAACGCTGCTCGAGAAAGCCCGCCTTCATCGTTTGCTTGTAATCGCCAAGCGATGCGACGGATCAAGTATTGCTTGTTGCGGCTCCGGCATTCTTCGCCAAAGACCTGTTCGTAGCGATCGACCAATTGATTGACCGTCTTGTCATGCAACTCGGCGATCTCGAGGGTGACCTTTGGGCTCATTGATCACCTCCGTGTTGCGCTCGTTCAACCGATAAAGCGGGCCTTTGGTGAACATTATTCTTTCGAACGCTGTCGGCGTCCGGCGATGGATCTGCCACATACGACGGTTTCATTGTCATATGCAATTGAATTGCCTTGGCAACCAAGGGTTGCCTTTTTAATCGTACGACCCCTTTAACCAACAGGGCCGCGATGTCGCTGTGGATCGATTCGTTGTTCACAAATTACCTCCATTGTGAATGTCTCGTTCTGCCCAAAAACCCAGTGTTTTGGAGACGTCGGACACAGAGTGGGGTTTATCGGAAACGAAATCAAGCGACTCGACTAAAGAGTCACCGAGATTGTCCAAAATAGGTTCGTCTTTGGTCAAAAGCTGGTCAAAATCACCATCCAGCGCCGCGCATCGGCGGATGCCTCCGAGCAGGATCGCAGCAATAGACCGGAATCGAACCGACGTCGGATCGCGCGGCAGTCCGTCGTCTGCGGGAAGAGAGTCGAGAGAGTAAGTGTAGATGTTTCTGCCTCCATGAAAGGACCGTCGAGGGAACCGAAATGGCATCCCTCCCAGATCTATCTATGCAAAACAGCCGACGCGCGACTCATCACTCGCTGTTAAAGTTCGTGAATTAAGGCTTCTTAGTGAGGCAGACTAGCTGAAAAAAAGAATCCCGTGTGAGGCAGACACGATATAACCCAGAGTCGTTAACCCGGCGGTTTTCATAACCCAGAGACCCTGAGAGTATTTGTCTCTGATTGGCCTCCAGAGACGGGCTGTTTTGGCGAGAGTCGCGACCGGAAAACGAGTCTCTGGAGAGTGATCGAGACCCGGGAGATTGCAGGAAAATACGAAAAAAGCCGGTGTTTTGCGTTATTGCAAGACACCGGCTTAATCGAATAACCTACTGCGGTCAGTTTCCTAACCAAACAGAGAAGTTGCGGGAGCCAGATTCGAACTGACGACCTCGAGGTTATGAGCCTCGCGAGCTACCGGGCTGCTCCATCCCGCACCAAAAATTCTAGGAAGATGAAGATTGTTGTCTAGTGCAAATCGACGCACTAGTCTCGAATCATGGGCTACTCTATACAATCGCGGGTGTCCTTCATGCTATTCTGGTCGACTTCGGGTTAGGATTATTCCGGAAAGAACGATTGCCCTGCACGGACCTGATGAAAATGATTGTCTTGCGACCATTGTTACGCTTGAAAGGCTTTGGGCGCGTTCGCTTGGAAAAATGACTGATGGAAAGACCGCCTCCTATTTCGGTACCTGATCGACACTCGCAATCCGAATTGTCGCCGATGCCGGAGGTCCGCGTGAAACCAATTGGGTTCCAGTCCGTAGGTGCCGCTCTAACTCCACCTGTGATTCCTCAACGCGGACGCGAGTCTGGGCAGATGCCCGGCTCTAGGCCGCAAGTAAGCCCGCCACCTGTAATGTCGCAACGTGCCGATTCGACGGGTTCGGGGCGTCTTGACGCGAGATCGGTTCTGGACAAGGTGCCTCTCGTACAGACTGCCAACGTATCAGCATCTTCAATTGAATCGGACGAGAATTTGTTGGCGTCGTCACCGCCAACGCCCGCGTGGCTGATCAGTATGATTTTTCACGTGACACTGATCTTGATTTTCGCGTTGGTTCCGTTTGTCCAAGAGATAGGGCAGCCGTTTGTTATTTCTTTGAGCGACGGCGAAGGCGAAGTCACGCAAGATTTCGCTTTGAACGCGGTTGATGAATTACCTGGCGAGGTGGCTAATCTTGGACTGGCTCCGGCTGAACCGGTCGAGTCTGAGTCGGCGGCTAGTTTGTTAGAGAAACTGATTGGCGAAGGAACTCCGTCTGATGCAAAATTGTCTGTCGCGACGCCGCAGATCGAGAGCAGTCTCAGCGGTCGGTCAGGCGGATTGAAAAATAGTTTGTTAGCGGCTTATGGAGGCACCAAGGGAACCGAGAATGCGGTCGCCGAGGGGCTCACGTGGCTTGCTAAACAGCAACGAAGCGACGGTGCCTGGAGTCTTCGAGGTCCCTATAGCAACGGTGGGTTTTCGGAAAACAAACCGGCAGCAACAGCGATGGCTCTGATTGCTTTTGCAGGAGCAGGGTATCACCATCAAGATGGACAGTATAAGACCCAAGTTGCCAAGGGCTTGAAATATTTACTCTCGCAGCAAGACTCCGATGGATGTTTTGCGGCCGATACACCCGACCGGCAGATGATGTACGCTCATGGCCAAGCCACGATTGCGATCTGTGAACTTTACGGCATGACCAAGGATGTGACGCTTCGAAATCCGGCTCAGCGAGCGGTCGATTTTGCGGAGGCGGCTCAAAGTCCGCAGGGTGGATGGCGATATATTCCTCGCGAAGACTCCGATACTTCAGTAACGGGATGGTACGTGATGGCCCTGATGAGTGCGAAGATGGCCGGGCTATCGACAAGCAAGAAAACGCTTGAAAAGGTTGGTGATTTCTTAGATTCGGTCCGTCACGATAGCGGTGCACAGTATGGATATGTGATTTCGTCGGCTCCATTTCCGAGCATGTCTGCCGAAGGGCTATTGTGCCGCGAGTATTTGGGATGGGAGCGAAGCCGGGAAGCTTTGATTCGTGGCTGCGAAAAACTGGCGAACGAACCGATTTCTACCGACGCGGAGAATCGTTCTTATTATTATTGGTACTACGCGACGCAGGCATTACATCACTTCGGCGGTCAGCCTTGGAAGAAATGGAATGACGTGATGGTGGTGGAATTGCCTAAATTGCAAGTAAAAGATTCCAAAGAGCGAGGTAGTTGGCCTCCGCAGCATGACCCCTACGGCTCAGCAGGCGGAAGGCTTTACTCGACGTGTTTTGCGATCTATTGCTTGGAAGTTTATTATCGACACCTACCGCTTTATAGTTTGAATAAGTAGGCAAACTCAGCCCCGATCAATCCTTCGATGAATGCCGGGGGGAACCCGCAGCAAGCGCTGTCGGCTGAGTAAGTCGAGGTTTGTAACGAGCAGTCGTTCGCTGCACGTCTGTGTTTCTTACTAAATAGAAAAGCTTTTTGAATAATGCTGGCCAGTATCTCGCTCGATCTCGACAACAAATGGTCTTATATGAAGACCCATGGCAATGAAGGTTGGGATCAGTATCCGACTTATTTGCCAATGTTAGTTCCTCGAGTGTTGAAAGTATTAGAAGACGCGTCTTTAGTTATCACTTTCTTTGTCGTGGGTGAAGACGCAACTCGTCCGGAGAACAAACAAGCACTTCGTCTAATTGCCGATAGCGGCCACGAAATTGGGAATCACTCTTTTAAGCATGAGCCGTGGTTGCATCTTTACTCACGCAAAGAAATCACCGAAGAGTTTCGGAAAACAGAAGCAGCAATACTCGACGCAACCGGAAAAAAGACTGTTGGTTTTCGGGGCCCCGGATTTAGTTACTCGCATGATGTTCTGCGGGTTCTTGAGACTCGAGGTTATCGCTATGACGCTTCGACATTTCCGACCTTCTTGGGACCCGTTGCTCGAGCGTATTATTTTTTTAATAGCGGACTCACCCGCAAAGAACGTGAGCAGCGTAAGCAGCTATTCGGAACTCTCAATGAAGGCTTGAAGCCAATTCGACCTTATCGATGGCGTAAGTACCGGATGGAATTGATTGAGATTCCGGTTACGACCATGCCGTGGTTCAAGGTACCGATCCATCTTAGCTATGTGATGTACTTAGCGGGTTACTCGACGCTGCTTGCGAAGATGTACTTTAAATCGGCGATGTATTTCTGCTGGATCAATCGCATCCAGCCTTCGCTTTTGCTTCACCCATTGGACTTTATGGGATGCGATGACGACCAGGACTTGGCGTTTTTTCCTGGGATGTCGATGAAGTCGAAACCCAAGCTGCAACTTGCATCGGAACTACTTAATTGGATGTCTCGAAAGTTCGAGTGTGTCACGATGGAAGAGCATGCAGCAGTCCTAGAAACAACACTCGGCTAGACACCCATCGCGATAGGAATAAAAGCTTCGTGCCGTTACGCGTTCGCCACCTTCTTACGTATTCATCACTTTGAGGCAAGCAACATAACGCGAAAGAAAAAGCTCGTCAGTTAAATCGTCGTTGAGTTCACAGTGACTTCTTAAATCGACAACCGACAGAGAAGTCTTAAAGCTGCGACTTTGGACTGCTGTGACTCGTCGCAGCTTTTGGGGTGGCGACGTGAAGTAAAAACAAAAGCGTCGCGTGATAACTGAATCGTTTGATTAGCGAAGATTTCTTTAGTTTGACACTCGATAGATAAGTCTTAAAGCTGCGACAAGTCGCAGCACTCCAAAAGCAAACAGCACCTTCGAGAGAACTCGAAGGTGCTGGAAGAAAGTTTTGTGAATCGAAGTTCCAAGCCGAGAGGAGATGGCTTGAAAGATGACTACTAGACTGCAACGGACGACGAACCGGTCTTGCGTCGGTATCGAGCAGCCAAACCAGCAACTCCGACCATGCTCATTAAGGCCACCGACGTTGGTTCTGGAACGGCCGATATCGAGTCCACAGTCAAGTTGTCGATTGTCACGGTAGGCCCCGTTGCTACCGCTCCTTGACGAAAGTTTACAGCACTGATGTTTGTCGGCTCGGCACCAGTCCCACCCCAGATGACGTTCGTTAAATAAGGCGTGCTGTCGACCCCGATCGAAAAAGTATCATTCAGTGCTCCAGGAACGAAGTTCCATTGGCTTCGGATTGAATATGTTTGACCAATATTTAGGTCAGCTCCGAAAGTTGCCGTCCCAGTAGAAAGCCCCAAGACGCCAACTTGAAATAGGCCCGCTCCCGTACCTGGTCTAGCAAAAATCCTATTGGTGAAGGTTGTCGTGGTGTTAACAGCAGGATCCATAAAATGGAAAAAGTAATCGCCAGCGCCAAGTACTGTGGCAACGTTCAGCGAGAAGTTTGCAACCAAGGAGTCCCCGTCGGTCTTTGGCACCGAACGAGAAAGAGCCGCAAACGCATCTGTGCCAGTGTTACCAACAACTAGCTGATTAGAAGCATTGACAGTGAGTGGATTTGTTACAACACCTGTGCCTGTCTGCGTCCAGATGCCTCCAATGTCCGGAGAGCTGCCAATTAGTGGGCCCGCTGTTGAGAAGTCATCTGAAAATATAATCTCCGACCTCACGTTACTTTGCATCGCCGAAAGCAAAACAATCGAAACTATTAACGATTTCTTTACTGCTAACCACGACACACTCGCTACCAAAAACCTCTTCAACATAAAAACATCTCCTAAAAGACTACTCACGTGATTCAACTCTATGTCGCTGCTGTACTGACCAACCGCGCGATTGATAAGGAAGTACCGCTTGACTTTTTTCGTATTCAGATGAAGAACCACAATAACAATGAAAAAATCGGGTTGCAACGATTTTTCGGCTAAGGTTTGATTAAGATCTCAAGCTTGTTGGGCACGGAATCCGCCCCTACGAGGCCCTGAATCTAGGATTGCTGGCAAAAGGGTGAACTTGTCGCCCTTGCGGCTATAAAAAGCTCGATTTCATGCCGAATTTGCGTCCGAGACTTGGCTTCCGCAAAGACAGCGGAAAAGAAACAACCATAAAAAAAGCGAAGAAAACATTCGTTTTTTTCTGTCGAACCTAAGGAATATGGCTTTCGGCGTCTCGTGTGCAGCTGCGCACACGTCATTCCGCAGAGATTCATTGCTTCTCTTGGATGACTCCAACGTAGAGATCGCCGTCGGTTTTCCATGGGTCGCCGCCGCCATTAAAACCATCAAGTATTTTATGAAAGCCAGTGACAATCGACCTTGCCTCTAATTGCTCGGACTTCTCCAAGCAATCGAAAAGATAGTTTCGTTCGGTATCAACATCTGCATCGGTCACATGCGTGATTTGGCCTGTTGTCCTGCTCAGTCCTACTCGTTTATCGTAGACAGCCGATCCAATCCATCTGGGGCGACCGTCATGGCTGAGCTTCTCGGTCTTCCAGAATCGCACGTGATGTCGATGTCGAGGGTTATCGCCAACGGGTTGTTCAAAAGCAAAGTCTTCTTTTCGGCCGAAGAGATAGAGACTGCTTACTGGTGCCGATTCGTCGGGACGTGCGAGGATGGTATCGGCTGCAATCTTCAAGTCGCTCTCAAGGCCCAGTGCCTGTGCAGGGAACCATTTAGCGGCCTTCATG
>JANODQ010000136.1:0-2325 GCA_031412775.1 Pirellulaceae bacterium
TCTGCTCGACCCCAAAGATTTCCCGGTAATCAAAAAACATGGCCTCGTTTGCACCATGGTCAACTCAGCTCCTTTGGCTGATGGAATGTGTGATACAAAGTTTCACGACATGTGCATCGAAAAGATATCAGCCGCCATCGAAGCGACCTCTGCCGAGGGTTGGCGCAATGTGATTTGCTTCTCAGGAAATGCTCGCGGGATTGACCGCGAAACCGGGATGAATAACTGCGTCGCTGCCCTGAAGAAGCTGACACCATTGGCTGAGAAGAAAAAAGTTATCCTCAACATGGAACTGCTAAATAGCCGCGTAAATCACGCAGACTATATGTGCGACAACACGACTTGGGGCATCGAACTTGTGAAGCGTGTTGGTTCAGGCAATTTCAAGCTTCTGTATGACATCTACCATATGCAAATTATGGAGGGCGATATCATTCGAAGCATCCAAAACAATCATCAGTATTTTGGACACTATCACACCGCAGGAAACCCTGGACGGCATGAACTCGATGGCAACCAAGAATTGAACTATGTGCCGATTGCGAAGGCCGTTTCAGAGGTCCCATTTGATGGTTACTTCGTCCACGAGTTTATCCCCGCCCGAGACCCGATGACCGGTTTGGAAGAAGCAGTTAAGCTTTGTATGGTTTATTAAGCTTTGGTTTAACACGTAGCTGCGATTCTCTGAGATGCAAAGCGACTGCGTCTTGGACCAATCGGGCTACGTGTGACTGCGGTCTTAACAAGGCTAAAGTACGCGTGTTGGGTTTGCGAAACTCTTTCCTTCAACGATTGATTTGACGAATGTTTCGAATTGGTTTGGGCGTGGATTCGCATCGCATCGCAGAGGGCGGGCCGATGAAGATTGGGGGCGTCGATATTCCTTGCGATTTGCACTTGGTCGGGCATTCGGATGCTGATGTGCTTTTGCACGCGATTACCGATGCGGTTCTTGGCGCGGCGGGATTGGAGGATATTGGCCAGTTGTTTCCCGATAGCGCAGCTGAGAATCGCAATCGAGATTCCGGAGAGATGCTGAAGTTGGTTTGGCAATCTGTTCAAAATGCTGGGTTCCAGCTTGTCAATCTTGATTGCGTCTTGCGGTTAGAAAGGCCAAAGATTTCGCCCCACAAGGCCGCGATTCGGCGGAAGATTGCAGAGCTTCTATCGGTCGACGAATCGCAGATTTCTTTGAAAGGTAAGACAGGCGAATCTATCGGGGACATCGGTCAAGGACGCCTCGCAGAAGCTCATTGCGTCGCGATGTTATCGAAAATTCAATAGCGGGCCAGCTATAGCGATTGTCAAAAAGTCTGGCACAAAAACTGCACCCACCGATGCAGCACGGTTTTTCGCCTGCGTTGTTGACCGTTGTAGCCTTCGGATTGTCTCCTTTGGCGTGTTCAGCCGAGATCTAATATAAATTTTTTAATAGTTCGGAAAGAAAATTCAAATGTTCTTTGATCCGCTCTTGATGATGATGACCCTCCCTGCGGTAGCCTTGGCGTTTTATGCGCAGTGGCTAGTCAAAAGCAACTTTGAAAAAATGAGTCAGGTCGGTGCTAGGATGACTGGAGCACAAGCCGCACGACGTATCTTGGATTCTCAAGGGCTTCAAAGTGTGCCGATTGAAATGGTTCACGGACATTTGTCTGACCACTATGATCCATCGTCGAAGGTGGTCCGGTTGAGCGAAAGCGTATATGGCACCAATTCGATGGCCGCTGTTGGTATCGCGGCGCACGAAGTTGGTCATGCGATTCAAGACGCCAACCGCTACGCACCGCTGGTGATTAGAAACATGGCAGTCCCGATCGCCAACATCGGCGGATCGATTGGATCTGTGTTGTTGATGGTTGGATTAGGAATCGGTATTGCAGGAAGTGCTGCGGTACTTGGCAAGGGCGTCTTCCTGCTTGGACTGATCTTGTTTGGTGCGACTGTGGCTTTCCAGTTGGTAAACTTGCCAGTCGAGTTTGACGCAAGTTCGCGAGCCAAAACGCTTCTCATCGAATCAGGAATCATATCCGGGCCCGAGCTTCCGTATGTAAGCAAGGTGTTGAACGCGGCTGCTCTGACTTATGTCGCGGCCACGCTGCAAACGCTTCTAACTTTAATCTATTACGTGATTCGGTTCTCGTCAGCAAATCGTTCGCAAGACTAGTAAGTGCCAGGATCGTTCCCGGTTTCATTAAGAAGCGGTACGTATAGCAAAACATAAAGCGTCTCGGAGTGAGACGCTTTACGTTTTAACGTGTTTTGGATTAGGCGATCATTTCAGATCGTTCGCGTTTCTCTCTCTCGCGCGAAACTACTATCGGCTAC
>JANODQ010000137.1:0-6546 GCA_031412775.1 Pirellulaceae bacterium
TTTGTCGTAGAAACTCGTGACGGTGTAGCATCGTTAGTTTTAGACGATCATCAGAAGCCGAAGATGGTTCCGATCGGACTGGACCAGCTGAAGAATGCGGCGCTGCACGAATCGATCGTCACTGCGAAAGCACTTGGGAACGGGTTCATTCTTACCGCACTTCTCTGGTCGTCGGCTCTTGCGATGGCCATCGATCGCCGGTTAAACGCGGCTGCGTTGCTCTTTGCAATTGCGGGTGCGTTGTCGTTATTTGGGGTGATTCATTCTCCACTTGACACCAACGCTGTTTTCTTTCCTATCGATGTTCCAGGAATTAATACCGACTGGGTTTTGGCTCCGCAGCAGCGTCCGCTGATGTTCCAATTCGCGGCAGCTTACTTCGTAACGGCCGCCTTATTGTTAGTATGGGCCCGATTGCTGCCACCGTTGGATCAGGTCGTGGAAAACGCTTAGCCCTTGCGTGCGACGATTTTGACAAACCAAATATTTGTCTTGCTACTTCGGCGATCGGTCGATGTCGGATATCCTAATCGATCCTTAGAAAAGATTTCTTTCCTAGATACAAGCGACATATGCCTTTGTTTTTCCCAAATTTACTAGCGGAATTGATGGTTTTTGGTCAATCCTTCGAATGGCCAGACTTGATTATCGTCGGATTACTGATTTTGCTGGAGGGCCTTCTCTCCATCGATAACGCCCTCGTCTTAGGGATTCTCGCGAAACGACTACCCAAAGAAATGCGAGCTCGGGCACTATCTTATGGCCTGATCGGTGCGTTTGTTTTTCGAGTTATCGCCATCCTCATGGCTAGCTTCCTCCTGAAATGGACTTTCGTAAAACTTTTGGGTGGCGGCTATTTGATATTTATTGCGGTGAAGCACTTGTTCTTCGACCAGCACGAAACTGCTGACAACAAAGTAGTCTTAGATGCCGATGGTCAGCCCTCGCTGATCGATGCACGTACGGGAAGCAAACTAAGCGACACTCAAGAATACATCGAAATTGAACAACGCGTTCCTGTCGGGACTAGCATGCTCGGCTTGGACGATAAACCAGCAGCCAATTCTGATCCAGAAGCAACAGGCAAGACCTGCAATGTAGTCAAAGGAGCCGAAGGAGCTTTTTGGCGGACGGTTCTAGTTATCGAGCTCACTGATATCGCTTTTGCGGTCGATTCCATTTTGGCCGCGATGGCACTTGCTGGCTCGGAGCAAAGTAAACTCTGGGTTGTCATCGTGGGAGGCATTCTTGGAGTAGTCCTCATGCGATTCGCGGCGGCTATCTTCATCAAACTTCTGGACCGATTCCCTCGGTTCGAGATCTCGGCTTATATGCTTGTGATTGTGATCGGATTGAAGCTTGTAGTAGATTGGGGATGCAACAGTGATTGGAGCTTTAACAAAACTCCATGGCTTGCGAAAAACCTTGGTGCGTGGCATGAGTCGTTCACGGACTTCGAAAAACAAAGGCGCCTAGCAGTTGAAAACTACGAAGGCTGGTTACACGAATCTTGGCCACTCGGTTTTTCGGGGCACGGCAAACATAAACCAGGCACCATCGAGCGGACCCCGCATGTGCTAGATTTCCACGACCTCAGACGACCAGAAACGATCGCATTCTGGTCCTTAATGGCGATCTCATTCGGCGTCGGATTTATTCCCAAACGCGTTGAAAAGTAAGCTTAAAAGCTCCCGCCAAAATTTTTCGCGTTCCCTCGTTACAGGCTCGGCCCTGGAACCCTTTCACCAGAGGCTCCGCCTCGTCGCTCTGCCTCGTCGCTCTGCCCCTCAGCAAGCCAAAGAATCACACAAGGCGACGCCAGCTTTGGCCGAAATTTCAGTGCACCGGCTTAGGCCTTATCATCAGTAAGAGGCTAGCGAAAATGCTTGATGGCTCTATCACGGTCAATAGCACCGAAGGTATTGGCAGCACGTTTACTGTGGGTATCGCAACGGGAGAAATAGCTGAACAAAATTTGGTTGATTACGAAAGCATTTCCGTCAGCAAAAGAACGCTATGCGAACCTATCGTCGGTCAGTCAACGGAGCTCGCGCGCCACGTGCTGATTGTGGACGACAGACGCGATATCCAATACTTGAGCCAATAAATTCTCACGAAATCGGATGCTACCGTACAAGAATTTAAGGATGGCTTGATTTTTCTTGAGCACGTACCTCGTGTTTGAATGATAGACTTTGTCCTGATCTCATTTTGCTCGATATGCAAATGCCGAACCTGGATGGATATGCAACGCCGCAACGAATGTGATCGCTTGGTCATACAGGCCCGATCCTAGCGATCAACGCCGATGCCATTCAAAGAGATATGCACAAGTGTCTCGAAGCCGGCTGCAATGACTATCTGAGTAAACCGACCGACAACGAGCTGTTGCTGAAAAAAGTTGGGGAACTAACGAATCGCGAACTTCGTGCTGGCATGTGAGTTGCAGAACAGGGAAAGTATTCGTAAACAATTCGTTTCATTGGTTAACCATTTGGAGATTTGACCATGTCTGATCAACGCAGCCAGCAAAACACGAGCGATACTGGTTCACCCACCTCACGTGCGCGAGATGACTTGCGAACAGCTTCGAAGAAAAAGAAGCCTAAAGATCAGCGAGCGGAAGGACGAGACAAAAAAGATGTGGCTGACAAAGCTGACAAGAATGCGAAATAGTCATTTGTCGGCTTCCGTAAACTGACGCGGAATCGACGGCACCCCCAACACGGCAAATTGTCATCTTTCCGTACAAACTACTTAAGCCGCGGGTGATATTTTTAAAAATCGTAATGCGAAGCATCGCGATTCCAGCTTGGGGCAATGGTCGCGGGGTTTCGGTAGCTTTTTCGTATTTAAGGTACCGGAGGCATAAATTCTCGACTCCTATTATCATCAACGCAGTCGCACTAATCTGGTAGATCAGAAAACATCTGATGGAGATATCAATACAAATCGTAGTTATTTAAAAGCCACAAAGCAGCGACAAACATGTCCGCCGCTGAGAAAAAGTATTTGGCATAAAACAAATTGAATTGGATCACCGTCTTCAAACAGGTCAGAGTACGGACTTGATACTTTTGGTGGAAGCAAATTCTTGCCCTTCAAACTTGTGCGCTCAGCAATTTTTTGTTTGTGCGACTAATTGTCTCTGCAAAAACAAAGCAGGTCTGCGATAAGTTGGGCTCGATTGGAAGCGAAGATTCCGTGGGGTGCCCCTTCGTACTCAATCAATTGGGATCCATGAATTGCCTTGGCTGCTGGTCGAGCAGTCGCGTCGATAGGGACAGTCTGATCATTCGTTCCGTGGACGATTAGGGTTGGGAGTGTAAACGATTTGAGATCCGGTCGAAAATCGGTTGTTGCGAACGCATTTACGCAAGCAACTGTAGCTTTCAGTCCGGCTTGCATGGCCATCGAGTGCGTCCACGTTAGCCACTCATTACTAACGGGTTTTGATAGTAAACCCACTCCGTAGAAGTCCTTGAAAAATGATGAGTAGAACTGTGCGCGGTCTTCGGTCAGCCCCTCAGTCATTTTGTCAAACATCTCCTCAGGCACCCCGCAGGGGTTTGTATCGGTTTTAAGCATGAACGGAACAATGGACGAAATCAGTGCTACTGAGCGGATGTTGCTTTTGCCATGACGCGTGAGAAATCGAGCCACTTCACCGCCTCCCATCGAAAATCCAACAAGCGTTGCATCCGAAAGATGAAGCGTTGAAATAACATCGGCCAAGTCGTCTGAAAGCGTATCATAGTTGTATCCATCCCAGGGCTGACTGGATCTACCGAAGCCACGACGGTCATAAGCAATCGTTCGAAAGCCTGCATCCGCGAGTGGAACCGCTACATCGTCCCAACTGTCAGCCGACAATGGCCAACCATGGATCAAAACCAACGGACGGCCAGCACCCCAATCTTTAACGTAAAGTTCGGTTCCGCTGCGAGTTTTTATAAACGGCATAATCGTGGTTTTGTGTGATAGGAAAATTTTTAAATTTAATAAGAGGTCGGCTTGCAAGTAGTAGGAAAAACCTGAAAACATCGACCGATCCAAATTCCAACTGTAGCATTCTGCATACCTCGAACTTTCGGAATCAAGCGATAGGCTGACGAAACCTATTTTTCGCGTAGTTGTCCACTACTGGTTGTCGTGTTTGAAAATTGGAAATGAAGTCTGATCGCTTCTGCGGAATAGAATCAAATAGTGGAGATTTTCTCACTTTGCTTCGGCCAGCAATTTTCAGCTGCGATGCCAGATTCCGCAGTTCTTCCGCGAAGAGTTGGTTGATCGCATGCTGCGTACCATTCCAGTCGCGTACATAGCGAGACGCTTGCCAACTGCCATGCTACACGTGCGAGTCGTATATGTTGACGCTCGCTAAAACGAACCGCAGGTGATCAACGCGAGAGAATAAGTCTTGCCTAGATATCGTGAATGCCGGCAAAAGTGCGATTCCCCATTTGGGCAATTCCTTCTATCGGCACAGTTTTCGCGTCAGGTATGACCGGATCAAGTGAAGATGAAAGCAAAGTAAGTGAATTGGAACATGACGCCCCATGATGATGGCTTATCGATCAGCTTGCGTGTTGTTGTTGCTTGAGCGACCGTCGGTACTTCGTTTTATGAGATCTTTAACTATCTTGCGATGCGTCGGAAAATTCCTTTCGCGATGCATGATCCTTATCACTCGATTGTCGGCGCGTGTCTCGGAATCGAAGTCCCCCCGCTCAGCAATATTTGCGGTGAGCATGATTCTTTTTGCTGGATGTGATGGGGCACAATCCACATTGGACCCTGCGGGTCGGAGCGCCGAGCAAATTGCAAATCTATTCTGGTGGATGACAGCGGGTGCGGGGGTGATTTGGACGGTGGTGGTTGGTCTAGCAATCTATTCGGTTCGCGCTGCGCCAGGCGTTAAAAAACGCGAAGCGAGTTTGATGATCATTATTGGGGGCGCGGTGATACCAACGGTTGTACTGTCACTACTCCTTGCTCATGGCTTGGCAATGATGCCGGAGATATTAAAGCCCGCCCCGGAAGGTAGTCTCGATATCGCTGTGACCGGGGAACAATGGTGGTGGAGAGTTCGCTACGAGTCGCCCGATGGTGAGCCGATAGAGTTAGCGAATGAAATCCATCTGCCTGTAGGCGAGCCAGTGGAATTTCAATTGGAAAGCGCAGATGTCATCCACTCGTTTTGGATTCCTTCGCTTGGCGGGAAGGTCGATATGATTCCAGGTCGGCAGACGCGTCTTAAGCTTGAACCGACCCGTATAGGTGTGTTTCGCGGGCTATGCGCTGAATACTGCGGAAGCTCGCATGCATTAATGACTTTCTTCGTTGTGGTTTCGTCAAAAGAGGATTTTGAAAACTGGTTGGCTCATCAAACCGAGCCAGCACATTCACCCGTCGAGCAAGTCGCCATCTTAGGGGAGAAGCTATTTTTATCTAGTGGATGTGGGGCTTGTCATGCGGTGCGCGGAACGGCCGCTACAAGTGTAGTTGGTCCTGATCTCACTCACGTCGGGAGCAGAATGAGTCTCGGTGCCGGCATCATGTCAAATAACATTGATGACTTTCTCAGTTGGTTGACGCACAACCATACGATCAAGCCCGAGGTTCTGATGCCGAACTTTAGTATGCTTCCAAAAGAGGATCTGCGTGCTCTAGCGACATACTTGGATGCGCTTCAATGAATAACGACAACTCTACAATTCATGATGCAGTTGCAGGGGATGTCGAACCACTTACAGTCGCCCCACCGGTGGGCCTAAGGCTCGCTCAAGAGGAGCGTTTGCTTTCGACGTGGGAGACGCCTCGAGGCTGGCGTTATTGGTCTTCCGTCAATAACTCCGATGTTGGCCTTTGGTACACGGCGATGGCTTTCGTCTTTTTCCTTTTCGCAGGCGTCCTAGCACTTCTAATGCGAATTCAGCTTGCGTTACCTAACAACACTTTTCTTTCTGCGGAGTTCTACAACCAAGCCTTTACGGTGCATGGCTCGGTCATGATGTTCCTCTTTGCCCTACCGATCTTTGAGGCCCTAGCAATTCTGTTGCTGCCACAGATGTTGGGTGCACGAGATCTTCCGTTTCCTCGCCTATCCGCTTTCGGGTTTTGGTGTTTCCTTTTAGGTGGCGTGTTTCTTTGCGGTTCCATCTTTTTCAATGCTGCGCCTAGTGGTGGGTGGTTTATGTACCCTCCGCTGACCTCTAAATACCAGCCTGGTATTGGAGCTGATATTTGGCTGTTGGGATTTTCCTTTATCGAGGTTGCCGCAATTGCAGCGGCTGTGGAGATGATCGTCGGAACGCTCAAGTGCCGTCCTCCAGGAATGCGTATCAGCTTGATGCCTCTGTATGCTTGGTACGTCCTGGTTGCAGCGGCGATGATCCTATTTGCATTTCCGCCACTTATCGCCGGAAGTATGTTACTGGAGATTGAACGCGCTTTCGGTTGGCCATTCTTCGACCCGTCCGGTGGCGGCGATCCATTGCTATGGCAGCACTTGTTTTGGCTTTTCGGTCACCCCGAAGTCTACAT